>JAUIEG010000030.1 GCA_030428745.1 Alphaproteobacteria bacterium | reverse complement strand
CCTTTAATTCTCACCTATCAGGCGACGAATTTGGATTAGATGGTGTTGTGGTTCTTATTCAGGGCGAGCAGGCCAGAACTACCGAAGAAGCGGAAGCGCTCATCGAAAATATCAATTCTCCAATAGTCGAATTTCATTTCTTTCAGTCAAAGACAAGTACCAGTTTTAACTATGGCGACATCTCAAAATTCTACGACGCTATTGAAGAATATTTTTCAGGCGACTTAGTCGGCGAAAGTGATGAATTAGACGAGCTAATTGCCGTAAAAGACTTAGTATACGAAAATGCGGTCACGAAGAAAAATCCTACCATTCGCTGTTTTTATGCAACTACCGGCACGTATGAGGAACCAAGTCGGATAGAAAAGCTTAGAAACTCGTTCGTCGAAACACTTAAGTCGCTTAACATATTTGACGAACATGAAATCCACACCCACATGGTCGGGGCTTCGAATATTCAGCAATGGTTCAGAAGTGCAACATCTTCCAATTCAGCAACTATATCCTTCGACAAGAGCCTTGTCCTTCCCGACAACGGTGACGTCGAAGAAGCTTATATTGGTTACATAGACGGCAGGAACCTACTTGAGTTATTTGCGGTACGAGACGACGAAAATGAAATTGTAGGCATTAATCGTTCGGTCTTTTATGACAATGTCCGCGATTACAATCCGCGCTCACCGATTAACATGAAGATCAAAGAAAGCGTAAGAACGGATGGTGTTAAAGAATTCGTATTCAGAAATAATGGGGTTACCGTTGTTGCAAAAAACATCGACCGAACGGCAGATAATTTTACTTTGGAAGAGTACCAGATTGTTAACGGTTGCCAGACCAGTAATGTCGTATTTGATATTTATATGGAGTCGGTGGAGGCGATAGAAGCCGAGGGCTCGGTCAGTCCCGAAGATGTCTTGGATCAACTCAATGTTCCAATAAAAATTATCGGGTCGAAAGATAGTGAATTTATTAGTTCGATCATCTTCAGTACAAACCAACAAAACCCAGTCAAAGCAGAGCAATTTTGGGCATTGGAAGATTATTCCAAAAGCTTGGAGGAATACTTCCAATCGGTTGGCGAAGATGAGGTGCTGTATCTGGAACGTCGAGATAATCAGTATAGATCCACGAATGTGGAGCGTACACGAATTATTCCCGCTAGCGCACTCATGAAAGCAACTGCAGCGTGCATATTGAATTTACCTCATAGAGCGGCTCGAGATTATAAAAAAATACTGACAGAACACTCTATGAAAATATTCGTAAAGGATCACGACGTCAGAGTATACCACGCCATTGCTTATCTTCATTATCGATTGGAGTTCATGTGGCGAAACCAGAAAATTCCGCATATTCCGAAGTCATATAGATACTATCTGATGAATGGACTTTTCTCTACAGCAACAGGCGTAGGCGATGTATTTCAACAGAAGAAGAATGAAGTCACTAGTTCTGCCGAACGAGTTACCCATTTGGCGAGTGACGAAAAAAAGCTTCAGAAGAGCATCGACAATATTTCTAATATCATGAAAAAATTGTTGAAAGATTTTAAAGCGGATACCCCAGAAAGAGTGAGGGACACTATTCGCTCGCCCACATTTAGCCAACGCTTCAAAGATGAGATAGCAAAGTCCAAATAAAACGAGAAATTGCACGAGACTCTTCGCACTCGTATGGCGGGCTTTAGCCCGCTTATTCTTCGTGGCGGCGTAAACCCCGCTGCACGATTCTAATGTCCGCTCATGGGTGCATACCGACCTAGAAAACTACTACCCCTTCCCCCTCTTCTCAAACGCCGCCATCTGCTCCGGCGTTGCTTCTTTCTGATATTTCGATTTCCACTCTGAATAGGGCATGCCGTAGACGCGCTCGCGGGCTTCGTCTTTGGTGAGGGAAACGCCCTCCGCCTCCGCCGCCTCTCGCTGCCAGTCGCCGAGGCAGTTGCGGCAGAAATCGGCGAGGATCATCAGGTCGATATTTTGCACATCCGGGCGGTTCTGAAGATGCGAAACGAGGCGCCGGAATGTGGCGGCGTCGAGTTTTTCCTGAAGCTCCGGGGAAATGTCGGTCATGGCGTTCATCCTCAAAATCGGTTTTCGTTGGTTCGCCTAAAGTGTATTGAGCCTCATGGCGATTTCAATCGGCGATATAACAATTCCAGACTGGGAGCTTGTGGAGACCTTCATCCGCGCCTCCGGGCCCGGCGGACAGAATGTCAACAAGGTCGCCAGCGCGGTGCAGCTTCGCTTCCATGTGAGAAATTCGCCGTCATTGCCCGATGACGTGAAAGCGCGGCTCAAATCCATCGCCGGGCGGCGCATGACCCGCGAGGGCGAACTTCTCATCGAGGCGAAGCGGTTTCGCACGCAGGAGCAGAACCGCGAGGACGCCAGAGCCCGCCTCGCCGCGCTCATTGAACGCGCTGCGACCCCGCCCAAAAAACGCATCAAGACCAGGGTGTCCAAAAACCAGAAACGAAAGCGCGTCGACGACAAGCGCCGCCGGGCGGAGATAAAAGCAGGCAGAACGAAGGTCACGGGCGATTAGCCGCGACGCGGCCTCTCCCTTTCCAGCCGCCTTCATGGCACGATAGGCGCGCTTGGAGGCGACGGATTTTACGATGAAACTCAACCCCACACTCGATGCGGATGCGTTGCATGAGCGCTACCAGACGCTCGGGCGGATCTCGATCCCGAAGGTCCTTGACGTCGAGGATGCAAAGTCATTGCGCAAGGCGATCGACAAGGAGCCGCACAAAAATCTCGTCTTCTTCGCCAATGGCCGGCATTTCGATGTGGACGCGGCCGGATGGCGCGAGCTCGACGAGGAGAAAGTCGGCACGACGGAAGATATTATCTATGTCGAGGCGCAAAAGGGGTTTTCCTATTACTATGAAAATATTCCCGTCTATGATCGCTGGAAAGCCGGAACCGAGTTGGGGTCCCGTTTGAAAGAGGCGGTGGAGTTTTTGAATGGCGAGCCCTTCTTGAGTTTTGTCCGCCGCGTCACCGGTTTCGATGACATCGCTTTCGCCGACGCCCAGGCGACGCTTTACGGGCCCGGCCATTTTCTGACCCTTCACAATGACGCCGTGGAAGGGAAAAATCGGCGCGCCGCGTTCGTGTTGAATCTCACTCGGGACTGGCGTGAAGATTGGGGCGGTTATCTCAACTTCTTCGATGAAAACGGGCATATTGAAGGCGCGTTCATGCCGGCCTTTAATACGCTCAATATGTTTTCGGTGCCGGCGGCGCATTCGGTGGGGTTCGTGTCTCCCTTCGCGGGCGAAACGCGCGTGTCGGTCACGGGCTGGCTGCGCGCCGGTGAAGATCAGGACTAACCAGAGAGTTAAAAAGAGAGTTCCCATGGATCGAGCGGCGACGATTGAAGATCAGCGCACTGAATATGAAAAGCGCGGATGGACCCTGGCGCGCAAGGTGATGTCCGTCGAGGTCGCCGACGCGACGCTCTACAAATTTCAGCAGGAGCTTGGCGGCGACTGGGAAAGCTATCAGGGCGACTACATCAAGACCTTCCTGACCGACAAGAAAGCCTATGAGTGCTATTCCTTCGACTATACGCCCATGGCCATGCTGCAATGGGGGCTGACGTCCTATATGTCGACGGTTGTGGGCAAAGATCTGTTGCCGTCGCACGCCTATTTCCGCGTCTACCGCCAGGGCGATGTTTGCCATCTTCACAGCGACGCCATGAATTGCGAGCACGCCATGTCGCTGACGCTCGGCTATTCCAACGACTATATCTGGGAGCTGAATATCAGCGATAAATATTATGACGCCAAGGAGCGCCGCCCGGCGGACATCGCCACTGAAGAAGGCGACATCAAACTCCATGGCGCGCCCATGGGTATTGGCGACGCCGTTATCTACAATGGAATCAATTATCTGCATGGCCGGATCAGCCCTAATCCCAATCGCTGGTCGGCGCATATCTTCTTTCACTGGGTCGACCGCGCCGGAAGCTTTGCGAAATACGCCTTTGACGAGAAATGGCGCGACGTCGTGCGCCGGGCGGATTTTACATTCCCCGATGACGATGCGCCGGAAAAGGTCAATCCGAACCGCGCGGAAATGGTGAAAGAGCGCGGACGATAATCCCTGTAATAATTGGCAAGCCGGGCGCGTGGCGCGTGAAACTCGCCTGCATTGCGGGCGGATTATCTGATTCACCAAGGGGAGCTTTGGCGTGAAAAAATTGATTATGGCGCTCGGCGCAGCGTTTGTGTTTGCGGCGGGCTCGGCCTTCGCCGGCGACAGGGTCATGATCGCCTATATGGCGCTCAAGATGGACAAGGAAAATCCGGGCGCCATGGCGCAGAAGGAGGCCATGGATCCGGCCATGCTTGAGGTGATGCCGCCGGAAATGAAGGCGCAAATTGAGCGGGTTAAAGTCATGATGGCGACCATCGCCGCGGCTTCGCCGGAAGACAAAAAAGCCGTTGCTGAAGTCGAAGACGAGCTCGACGCCTATATGGACGAACAGGGCGCGGGCCAGCAGACCTACTGATTGGCGCCCTTTTGCAGATACAGCCCGGACGTGGTTTTATCCCGTCCGGGCTTTTCTTTTTTTCCGGGTGAGGAGTGCTCAATGAAAAATATGACTGCGGCGCTGGCGGGTGGGCTCGCCTTGCTCTCGAGCGGGTTTGCGGAGGATGCAGAGACGGCGGTCTCTGCGGCGCGTGACTGGCGTACGGCGCATGGCGCTGAAATTCTCAACGGGTTCGTTGATCTGTTGTCGCTTCCTAATGACGCCAATGATGCGGAGAATATTCGCCGCAACGCTGATTACATCAGCGCGCTTTTCGCCGGGCGCGGTTTTGAGATGGAGCTCTTGGAAAGCGCGGAGGCGCCGCCGTTGATTTACGGGTTCAGACAGTCGCCGGGCGCGACGCGCACCATCGCGATCTATGTTCACTATGACGGCCAACCGACCGAGCCCGCAGACTGGACCCATCCGCCATTCGAGCCGCGGCTTTATTCGCGGGTGATGACCGACGGCGGTGAAGAAGTTCCGTTTCCGGAACCGGGTGAAGCAATCGACGAAGACTGGCGGCTTTACGCCCGCTCGGCGAGCGATGACAAGGCGCCAATACCGGCGCTCCTCGCCGCCATCGATGCGCTGGACGAAGCCGGGATTGGCTTCAGCTCGAATATCAAGCTCATCTTTGACGGCGAAGAGGAGGCGGGCTCAGATTATCTCGACGATTATCTCGCGGCGCATGCGGATAAATTTGCTGATGTCGATCTGTGGCTCTTCTGCGACGGGCCAACTCACCAAAGCGGGCGCCCGCAGCTCGTGTTCGGCGTGCGCGGCGTGACCGGGCTTGACGTCACGGTTTATGGACCCAATCGCGGGCTTCACAGCGGTCATTACGGCAATTGGGCGCCAGGACCCGGCTGGCGTCTGGCGCAACTTCTCGCCAGCATGAAAGACGAAAAGGGGCGCGTACTGATCAAGGACTTCTACAAGTCCACAGCGCCGATTTCCAAGGCGGAGCGCGCTGCTATTGCGGCGATGCCGGAAATCGATGATGAGTTGCGTGAGACCTTTGGCCTTGCCGAAACGGAAATGGACAATGCGCCGATCGCCGAGCGGTTGTTGCTGCCGGCCTTGAATTTGAAGGGGTTAAAAAGTGCGGAAGTGGGGGCGCTGTCGCGCAATGTTATTCCGCCATCAGCGACAGCTTCCATCGGCCTCCGGCTTGTGAAGGGCAATGACCCGGAGGCGATGCTGAACGTCCTTGAGGGCCACATCAAGAAGATGGGATACTTCATTGTGCGCGAAGAGCCGGATGCGGAAATCCGCGCGCGTCACCCGCTGATCGCCAAGGTTACACGCAGCGGAGGCTATCCCGCCATGCGCAGCCGGATAGACGATCCGAGAGTCGCGCCGCTGGTCGACGCCTTAAGGACGGTCGCAGGTGATGAGCTGATATTGAATCCGAGTCTTGGCGGGTCATTGCCGCTTTATATGTTTGAAAGCGTCTCCGATGCGCCCATCGTGATCCTGCCCATCGCCAATTACGACAACAATCAGCACTCAGCGGATGAGAATATCCGCGTCGGTAATCTTTTCTATGGCGTCGACGCCTATGCGGCGGTGCTGACCATGGCTGCGGACTAGGCGAGGGGGCTCCCGCCGCAGCCATTCTTGGGGCGAATGGTGAAGCTGCGGCGGGGAGCCGTGGCTGTGTGGCCTGGATCCGCGGTTGGGCGCCAGTCGGATCGGGACGCACACACAGATGAAACGGATAGCGAGGGAAATTCCGGCGCTCAAAATAGCCATAAAGTCATATATTTTTGCGCCGCCTGTGTTGGGGTTGCGCGTCTGCATGCGGCGAATATGTGGCTCCGCCTTGCTCCAGCGGCGCCCGTCGCCTAGCCTCGCGGCAACCCGCCGGTCCCCGCCGGCCTCAGCAAATCCGGAGCGTTTGAATGACCTTTTCCCGCAAGTTTCTTCTCACTGCTGTTGCGCTTTCCGCGCTCACCGCCGCCTGTGGGCAGGGTGAGGCGCCGTCACAAAACAGCGCTGCAGCGCCCGCGGCGACGGAGGAAACCGCGCAAACCGAATCGGAAAAAATTAACGCCTGGTTCGAAGAGCAGTTCGAGGCGGGCATCGCTCGTTCGCCCATGTCGCAAACTTTTCTCGGGCGCAAAACCAATTACGGCGAATGGGACAACGCTACCGACGAATATGCGCAGGAAACCCATGCGCTTGAAATGGCGGCGCTCGCCGAAATGCGCGAGAATTTCGATTTCGAAAAGCTCGACCCATCGGCGCAGCTCTCCTACCGTCTCTATGAATATGAAGGCGAACAATCGGAGCGAAACTTCCCCTGGCGCAATCACTGGTATGAATTCAGCCAGTTCCGCGGGCCGCACTCGTCGGTTCCAGCCTTCCTCATTAACCAGCATCGCGTCGATACGCTGGAAGACGCAGAGGCTTATATTTCTCGTCTGCGCGGTGTCGAAACCTATCTCGGTCAGCACCAGGACAACGCCGAGGCGCAATTCGCCAATGGCGTGAACCCGCCGAAATGGTCCTATTCGCAAATGATTGCGACGTCGCAGAACATCATTTCCGGCGCGCCTTTTGACGATAGCGGCAAGACGTCGACGATCCTCGAAGACTTCAACAAGAAACTGAATGCGCTCGAGATCAGCAACGAGGTCAAAGAAGATCTGCGCTCCCAGGCGATTGACGCAATGATGAACTCGGTCAAGCCTGCTTATGAGTCTCTCATCGCCATGTTTGAAGAACAGATGGAGACGGCGGCGGAAGACGACGGCGCATGGAAATTGCCGGACGGCGGCGCTTATTACGCCAACCGTCTGCAACAGATGACCACGACGACCATGAGCGCCGAAGAAATCCATGACCTTGGGCTTTCGGAGGTCGCGCGCATCCACGCCGAAATGGAAGCGATCAAGGACAGCGTCGGCTTTGACGGAACATTGCAGGAGTTCTTCGTTTATATGCGCGAAGATCCCGACGAGCGCTTCACCTATCCGAATACGGATGAAGGCCGCGATGAGTATCTCGCTGAGGCGACGGCGATCATAGACGATATGCGCGGCCGGCTTGACGGATTGTTCCTGACCAAGCCGAAGGCGAAGCTGATCGTCAAGCGGGTGGAGCCGTTCCGGGAACGCGCCGCCGGCAAGGCTTTTTATCAACGCCCGGCGCCGGATGGATCGCGCCCCGGCATCTATTACGCCAATCTTTATAACACAGCGGACATGCCGACCTATCAGATGCGGGCGCTCGCCTATCATGAAGGCATACCGGGACACCACATGCAGCTCGCCATCGCGCAGGAGCTTGAGGGCGTGCCGAGCTTCCGGCGTTTCGGCGGCTTTACAGCGTATACCGAAGGGTGGGGGCTTTATTCGGAGTATGTTCCTAAGGAAATGGGCCTTTACGACGACCCCTATTCCGACTTCGGGCGGCTCGCCATGGAGCTTTGGCGCGCCGCGCGTCTCGTGGTGGATTCCGGTCTTCATGACAAGCGCTGGACCCGTGAAGAAGCGATCAATTACCTTCTCGAGAACACGCCGAACCCTGAAGGCGACTGCATCAAGGCGATTGAGCGCTATATCGTCATGCCGGGGCAGGCGACGGCCTATAAGGTGGGCATGCTGAAAATCCTTGAATTGCGCCAGCGCGCCGAAACCTCGCTGGGCGACGGTTTCGATGTGCGCGAGTTCCACGATGTCGTGCTCAAAGACGGCGCTGTGCCGCTGTCGATCCTTGAGGAGAATGTGGACGCCTGGATCGTTGGAGAACAGGCTAGCTAGGTTCAACCTATGACGTCGCGGCGCGCGGAGTTTCCGTGCGCCGCGTTTTCTTTTATGTCTTGATGATGCAAGCCGAATCCCGTCCACCCCTTTCCGCCTATATCCGCACCCTCAATGAAGCGCGAATGGTCGCCGATGTGGTGCGCGCGGCGTTGAAAATTGCGGATGAAGTCGTCATCGTCGATTCCGGATCAACCGACGGCACGCAGGAAATTGCGCGCGAAGCGGGCGCGCGCGTGATCGCGCATGAATGGCTGGGGAACGGCCATCAAAAAAGACTGGCGGAAGATCACTGCCGGCATGACTGGCTTCTCGATCTCGATGCGGATGAAATCGTCGGCGAGGCCTTCGCGGCGGAAATCAGGACGCTTTTTCAAGACGGGGAGCCGCCTTTGAAAATCTATCGGACGATGCTGGCGCTGGTTCCGCCTGTGGGAAAGCCGTGGCGTGATTTCGGTCTGCAGGTGCGCCATAAGCTTTATGACCGCAGGGTCGTGCGTGCTCCGGCGCATAAGGCCTGGGATCAGTTTGATATACCTGAAAGCGTCAGTGTGGGCCGACTGAAAGAACCCATCCTTCACTACGCTTTCACCGGCGCTGATCAGTTCATGGGCAAGTTGAACCGCAACTCAACAGTGCGCGCCGAGGCGTTGCCGTTGAAATCGAAGCCCTATCTGGCGGTGCGGATTGTGTTGGGGTTTCCGTTTTATTTCGCCAAGAAATATCTGTTGCAGCAATATTTTCGCGGGGGCGTATATGGTTTTGCGCTCGCCTCCATGTCGGCTTATGGCCGCTGGCTGCGCGACGTCAAAATGTGGGAGCGCGCGAATGCAAGTTCGCACGCTCCCAATCAGAAAACGAATAGCACTACTTAGTAACGACCGCCGCGCGTGTATTCGAGCACGCGTCGCGCTTCGTAAACACTGGCGCTGCGTGGCGGCGGATTGTTGCCCATCACGACTTCGATCACGACGAGGGCGTCATCATCATAGCGTGAATCGTAGCGGGGGCGGTCATTATAGCCGTCATTGTAAGAGCGGTACGGCTCGTACCGTCTGAAGTCGTCATCGCGAAAGGTGCTGTTGCGGCTGATGATCTGGAACCAGTCATAGCGCTGATCAAGCGTGACTTCAGCGGCGCGGCGTAAAGCCCAGTCCTGCGCTAATTGAAGGTCGCCATTTTCGATCCGGTACTGAACGCGGTAGCGATTATCGTCGAGACGCGTTTCGGAATAACCGTCGTCATATTGCGAGCTTGCCGATTCATAGACGGGGCCATAGCCGCCCGTCGCGCAACCCGCCATCGCAAGCGCGGCAAGCGATGCAAAAGCAAAATGTTTCATCTCACCCTCCTGTTTGGGACGTGAAAGAAACAGCAGGCATGGTTAATAGTTCCGCAGAAAAGCGGCGGATTCTAGTCCGAATAGTAGTCTGTAACGAGATCGAGCTCCTCAAGCTCGGGTTCATCGTAATCGCTGTCGTTAATGTTCGGACGCGGCGGCAGCGCGATGGGCTCAAAAGCGTCTTCATTGAATTCGTAGGGGACCCGGTCAAGGATCGCACGAATTATGTTGAGCCGGGCTTTTTCCTTGTCATCGCCATCGACCACCAGCCATGGCGCTTCGTCGCTGCTCGTCAAGGCGAACATCTTGTCGCGATAGCGGGTGAAATCTATCCACAAATCCCGGGCCTTGAGGTCGATGGGCGATAGTTTCCAGCGTTTCCTCGGGTCATTCGCCCGGTCCTGAAAACGATCTTCCTGTTCTTCCGCCGACACATGAATCCAGAATTTTATCAGGATCATATTACTGTCGATCAGCATTTTTTCAAATTGCGGCGCCTCGCGCAGAAAGGTTTCGTGTTCCTCCTGCGTGCAAAAGCCCATTACCGGTTCGACGACAGCGCGGTTGTACCAGGAGCGGTCAAACAGCACGATTTCACCGCCTGCCGGCAGGTGCGCCGTATAACGCTCAAAATACCATTGGGTGCGTTCGCGGTCGGACGGTTTCGGCAATGCGACGATGCGCCAGATGCGCGCATTCATGCGCCGCATAATAGTCTTGATGGCGCCGCCTTTACCGGCCGCGTCTCGGCCTTCAAAGATGATCGCCACTTTCAGCTTTTTGCGCGCGACGGTTTCCTGAAGCTTCGCCAGCTCGAACTCAAGTTCTTCGAGCTCTTTTTTAAAGCGTTTTTTCTTCATGGGTTTACTCCCCGGTTAATGGCGCGCCCGCAGGGGAGAAGCGATAATCCTTGCGGCAGAACTCGCAGGTGACAGTGATAGCGCCGTCTTCGACCATATCGCTGAGGTCGTCTTCGCCATAGCGCGACAGCACTGTCGCGATCTTTTCCTCATTGCAGGAGCATGCGGCCCGTAAGGGCGCGGCGTCGAACACGCGCACGCCGTCTTCATGGAACAAGCGATACAGTAGAGTCTCGGCGCTGATCGAAGGATCAAGCAATTCGTCGGGCTGCACGGTTTCGATAAAGGCTTTCGCACGCTCCCAGGTCTCGCGATCATCGCCGGATAGCGTCGTGGAAACGCCGCGCTCACCGCCCTCTTGGGGTACGAACTGCGCCATCAGTCCGCCGGCGCGCCATTGCTCCCCGGCGCCAGGCGTCTGGATGCGCCCGACGGCGAGTCTGATGATCGTGGGAATCTGCTCGGATTGTGCGAAATAGGCGACTGCGGTGTCGGCGAGGCTTTCGCCCTCAATGGCGGTGACGCCCTGATAGCGGTCCATGTCAGGCCCCTGATCGATGGTCATGACGATGGAGCCGTCGCCAAGAAGCGCGCGCGCGCCGCGCGGCAGCTCGGATGTGGTTGTTTTCGCTGTCGCGCGTAAGTTTCCTCCCGAAGAATAATCCGCGACGATCAATGAAGCGGGGCCGCTCCCCTGCGCCTGGAAGATCAGCTTGCCGTCGAATTTCAAGGAGGCGCCCATCATGGCGACCAGCGAGACCGCTTCGCCCAAAAGCTCCGAAAGGGGAGCTGGAAATTCGTGAGCGGATAAAATGTCATCTATGGCGCCGGCCAGCCTGACGACGCGGCCGCGCACAGCCGTGTCAGCGACTTGGAAAGGAAGAACAATATCGTCCATGGCGGCGGTTTCTCGCAAGACTCAGTCGCTACTCTTTGATCTTGTAGCCTGACCGCAAGAGCAGATAGCACGCAAACGCAAAGGCGAAAGCAAGCGCGCTGGTGACGGCGAGGCTGACGCCGAGCTGCGCTTCAGCGACGCCGGTGAAGCCGGCGCGAAAGCCGTCAATAAGGTAGTAAACGGGATTGTAATGGCTGATGGTGCGGAACGGCTCAGGCAGATTGGCGACGGAATAAAAAGTGCCGGACAGGAAGGTGAGCGGCGTAATGACAAAATTCGTGACCGCGGCCATCTGGTCGAACTTGTCGGCCCAGATGCCGCCAATGGCGCCGATGGCGCCGAAGATAATGCCGGCGACGACGGCGTAATAAAGGATCGCCCAAAGATTTTCGATTTCCATGGGTGTTCCGTACACCGCCATATAGCCGGCGCATGTCACTGCTGTGACGGCGCCCACAAGAAGCCCGCGCGTCGCCGCGCCTGCAATAAACGCGATGGCGAGCTCCGCCGCCGACAAAGGCGGCATCAGGACGTCGACGATCGAGCCCTGCACCTTCGAAATCATGATGGAGGATCCTGAATTGGTGAAGGAATTCGTCAGCACCGCCATCATGGTGAGGCCAGGGGCGAGAAACTCAACAAACGGAACGCCATTGACGTCGGGCCGGATGCCGCCAAAGGCCTGCGTGAAAACGATCAGGAAGAGGAGCGTTGAGATCACCGGCGCGATGATGGTCTGAAAGACCACCTTCATGAAGCGCCGGACTTCCTTGACATAAAGGGTCCAGAGCCCGAGCCAGTTCACCGTACCGA
>JAUIEG010000674.1 GCA_030428745.1 Alphaproteobacteria bacterium | reverse complement strand
CCTCAAAGCCGGAAAAGCTGACGCCTTCCGGTTTTGAACGGGCGTAAATCCGCGCCTCGCCCGCCGTCACGGTCATGCCGATAGCGTCAACGAGGTCTCCGTCGGAAAGCCGGTCGGCGATCAGCGTGTCAGCAATGGTCCGCATTTCCTCTTCGGATTTTCCCGGCGCACGGAGGATCGCCTCGGCCTCGCGATAGGAGACAGCCGGATCGGCAAGCGGCGCCGGTTTCGGCTGCGGCTCGTAAGGCCGGTCGTAATTCGGCGCATCGTCGGCGAGCGGCGGCACCGGCATATCGGCGACCGTCTCGCCCTGATGTTTGATAACGAGGCGCCCGCTGTCGGTCGTCACGCCGATCACCGCGAAATCGACGCCCCATTTTTCGAAGATCGCACGGGCCGCGTCTTCCCGGCCCGGCTTCAGCACCATGAGCATCCGCTCCTGAGATTCAGACAGCATCATCTCATAGGCGGTCATGTTTTCTTCACGCTGGGGCACATGATCGAGATCGAGCTCAAACCCGCCGCCGCCTTTTGCGGCCATTTCAACAGACGATGAGGTCAGTCCCGCTGCGCCCATGTCCTGAATAGCGACGATGGCGTCAGACGCCATCAGTTCAAGACAGGCCTCGAGCAGCAATTTCTCCGTAAACGGATCACCCACCTGAACCGTAGGGCGTTTTTCTTCCGAGGCGTCGTCAAACTCGGCGGAGGCCATGGTGGCGCCGTGAATGCCGTCACGGCCGGTTTTCGACCCCACATAGACGACCGGGTTTCCGGCGCCGCGCGCGGCCGAATAGAAAATCTTGGCCTTCTCGGCGACGCCCACGGTCATCGCGTTGACGAGAATGTTGCCGTTATAGCCGGGATGGAAATTGGTCTCTCCGCCCACAGTGGGCACGCCCATGCAATTGCCGTAACCGCCGATGCCTGAAACAACGCCGCCGACGAGGTGACAGGTTTTCGGATGGTCCCATTCGCCAAAGCGCAGCGCATTCATATTGGCGACGGGGCGCGCGCCCATGGTGAAGACGTCGCGCATAATCCCGCCGACGCCGGTCGCCGCGCCCTGATAGGGCTCAATGAAGCTTGGGTGATTGTGGCTTTCCATCTTGAAGATGGCGGCGAGCGGAACCCCGTCTTTGTCCGTCCCGATATCGATGACGCCGGCGTTCTCGCCCGGCCCGCAGATCACCCAGGGCGCCGAGGTCGGCAGTTTTTTCAGATGGCGGCGCGAGGATTTATAAGAGCAGTGCTCCGACCACATGACCGAGAACACGCCAAGCTCCACGAGATTGGGCTCTCGGCCCATATGCTCTTTGATGCGCTCATACTCGTCAGGCTTCAAACCGTGGTCGGCGACGATTTCCGGGGTGATCGCGGTCATAAGGGGCCTTGAGAATCCTGTTTACTGGCAGGCGCTTCCATAGGCCGGTTGGCTTCCAGAGGCAATCTAACGCCTCTCTACAGGGCCTAGTTCCCCCGGTCCAAAACAGCATTCACGATTTCAAGGCATTCCGCCCCGCTTGCCTGTTCCGGACAGACAATTTCCTGCTCGATCTCGCCTGGGCCGTTGAGCACGATCCAGATGGCGGCAAGGACCGTGACGCCGCCCGCACCGGTGACAACACCCGTCAGAAACGAACGGTGTTGGCGAAGATGACCCAGCAATCTCGTAAGCGCAGGGCGCCCCAAACTTTCCCCAGTTTTATGGCCGTCTTTATGGGATGTCTCATCGGACAGCGTCGTCCGCCGGCCGGCGTCCATTTCAGCGCGACGCAGACGGTAGCCATATTTGGGCGTGGTCTCGATAATCCTGTAGGGCCGGCTGGTGTCGCCAAGCGCCCGCCTCAGCTTCGAAATCGCCTGGGTCAGCGCCTCGTCGGAACCCTCGTCGCCCCAGACATCGTCGAGCAGCATCTCGCGGGAAACCGGCCCGCCGGCGCTGGCGAGGCGCATCAGCAGATCGCCAAGCCTCGGCTCTAATAGCTGCCTTTCACCGTTGGCCTCAAGCTGGCGCGCCTCCGGATGATAAACCGCCTCGCCAAGGCGCAAGGCCCCATAAGAAAGGGCGGGTTTCATCTCAGGCGCAGACAGATCCGTGACGCTCATGGATATCTCGAAACATTTCTTCAGGACTTCGGGCGCGGATTTTAGCCAGAGTTC
>JAUIEG010000673.1 GCA_030428745.1 Alphaproteobacteria bacterium | reverse complement strand
CGGTCAAATGACATTGCCGCCGGTGCCGCAGCGCACTGAAGAACGGGCGAGACTTTACGCCATGAAGAACCCCCCGCGCATGCCCGGCGATCAGGGCGCGCCTCTGACTGCGCCGAACACGGCTCCCGGAGATGGCTCGCAAAAAGCGACGAGCGCCTCCCCCATCGCGTTTAACGCCGGGGATAGTGATCCGTCCAAGGCGGCAAAAAAAACCAAGACCGACAAGCGTTCCAGAAAAATTGAACAGGCCGATGCGCCGGTTCCCGTGCTGACGCCACGCGCAAGCGTGAAGGAGACCTTGGCGGAAGTTGACACTGAAGGTGACGCTTCTGCGGCCGTCATGGTGACGGCGGCAAATGAACCCGCTTCTGAAGAAGCGGCGCCGGAAACCCATATCATCGCGCCCGAGGCTGAGCCCATGATCGAAGGCGGCCTCACCGAAGAGATCGTCAACGAAGAAAATCTCGCTGATGAAGCCGGAACAATCGAGGGCGCGGCTATTCAAAATGCGGTCGATATGCCGCCCATGGCCGAAGACGAAGCGGAAGAAGTCGTGGATTTCAGCACGCCGTTAAGCGAACAGGAATACTGTCTCGCCTATCGCGAATTCCTGTTGCGCAACGCCGAAGACGACATGGACGCCGCAGAGCTCAACGCAAAAATGCTGGCGGACCTCGAAGACCGGGGTATGTGCCAGTAAAGCGGCGAACGGCCTCTCCATAGCAACACTGACTTTTGATCGGATATTGTCCGGGGCTGGCTTGCGAAGGACGGCCTTCGCTTCTATCGGCGAACGCATGACAGTCGCCCCCGCATGCAATCTAACTTTTGCGCGATTACCCGATATTTCGCCAAGTGAGATCATCGCTCACATGTCGGATCCGCGAGTGGCGGAACACATGCCGCTCCTCACCTTTAGTTGGGACGAACGCAAGGCAAAGGAGTTCGTTGCCGCGAAAGAAGCATGCTGGCGCCGTGACGGCCTCGGTCATTGGGCGTTCCTGTGCAATGACGTCTATGTCGGGTGGGGAGGATTCCAGAAGGAAGGCGACGAATGGGATTTCGGCCTTGTGCTGAAACCTGAAAGTTTCGGGCTTGGCTTGCGCATAACCCGACACGCTATCAACTTTGCAAAAGCGGATCCGAGGATCCCTATTGTCACGTTCCTGTTGCCGCCGTCTCGTTTACGACTTCGCGCGCTGGTCAGGCTTGGCGCCTTTTATGTCGGAGAGGTTGATTATGAAGGCGCCCGGTTTCGGAAATACAGGCTCGAGACCGGCTGAACGGGCAAAGGCGCCCGAATGCGAAGGCATCTGGCGGAGACGAAGGGATTCGAACCCTCGAAGCGGGACAAACCGCTTACTCCCTTAGCAGGGGAGCGCCTTCGACCACTCGGCCACGTCTCCGTCGCCGGTAATGCCCGGAATTGGTTGGCTTTGCAAGGCGTTGCGCGCCCTTCCCTCATGGCGGGCTGGAACCGCCGGAATGGGGCGGCCAGCGCCCATACGGATCGCCTATCATATGATGAACCGCTGACCTACGCGGCCACACAAGAAGGGAGCGCAAGCCATGGGGCTTTACACTTTCGGTCAACCGCATGGCGGTATTATCCAGACGGCCTATGTCGTCGC
Source organism: Alphaproteobacteria bacterium (assembly GCA_030428745.1). GTDB lineage: Bacteria > Pseudomonadota > Alphaproteobacteria > Caulobacterales > Parvularculaceae > Hyphococcus. The sequence continues at coordinate 535 of JAUIEG010000673.1, read as the reverse complement.
GGACATCCACGACGCCATGGAGAAATGGCGTACGCGTTTGAATGTGGGACCCTGGTTCCTTCTCGATCATTTCACCGGCGAAGAAGCGACATATCGCGGGGCGCCTGCCGTGGCCGATATCGCCATCGCCATGGGATTCGCCGGTCATATGCAAATCGAGCTCTTGCAGCCCAATGACGATCATCCATCGGTCTACAAGGAAACGATCGAGGAGCGCGGCTACGGCTTCCATCATTTCGGCAAGTCGTCGATGAACTACGCCGCCGATCTCGAAGCTTACAAGGCGCATGGCTACGAGCTCGCCTTCGAGGCCAAGGTGCCGAGCGGCGGCCTGGTCGGCTATCTCGACACCAAGGGGGAGCTGCCCGGGTTTCTTGAGCTGATCGAGGATACGCCGGGTCTCGACGAGATGTTCTCGTCCTTTTATCAAGCCTCCCTCGTGTGGGACGGCAAAGACCCGGTGAGATCCATGCTGACAGGCGAGCCCATCGGCTGATTAACACTTCGTTAACCAAATCCACACTATCCGGAATGG
>JAUIEG010000029.1 GCA_030428745.1 Alphaproteobacteria bacterium | reverse complement strand
ATCAGCATGTATTCGATTTCTTTCGGACGAATAATTGAATAGCCATCCGGTTTTTCGGTTTCACAAAAATTTCTGATCGCCGCAGCGGGCTTATTTATTGCCTTTGCGTTCAACTCCACCGCGTATTCGTATCTCTGGGGAAGACAAACCCATCCGTTAAAAACGATCGGTTGGAGGATGCCCATGTCGCCCTCCGCGCCGAAAATGTGCCGCTCATTTACGACATAGGATGGGGCCTGACGAATCATGTCCGCCTTTTGCGCCAGCATTTTCTCGACAATCGCTTCGGCTTCCGGCGAGGCCCAGGCTGCCTGGGGCTGCACGATCAACGCCGCGCCGAGCGCTAACGCGATCGCCTTTTTGAAAATCGCGATCCTCTTTATGCTGCACTCTCCCTAATTGTACGTGGCGCCGTAAGCCGCCATGATCGCGGCTTGCAGTTCCGTATAGAACGCGTCCGCATCCTCCTTCCGCCCGCTGGCGAGAATGACGATGCCGGCGCTCTTCTTCGGTATGCCAACCATCAGTGCGCGGTATCCATTGTGACTGCCGGTATGCCAGTAAATCTCGGAATTGTTCCACGCAGATGAGGAACTTCGCTTGTTAACGCTCAGCCCGAAAGCGCGGGGGTTGGTGCAGACCGGATAGTCGCTGGAGGCATATATGGAATTATCCCGGCCGAGAAATTTCTGCACCATGTCGTATGAGAGAATTCCGTTTTTGCCCGGATATTCCGCAGACGTGTTCACTTCGATCACAAACTTTGCGATGTCCGTGGGCGTTGACACGATGCTGGCGCCGGCCATTTCGCCATAGGCGAAGAATGGCGTTACTGACGCGCCTTTCCAGCCGCGCGCATGATTGCCGTCACTGCGCTTTGGATAGGGGGAGCGATAAGTGCTCGCCTTCATATTCAGCGCATCAAGGATCGGGTTCATGTGGTTTTCAAAACCACCGCCATGAATGTCGATCAGGCCCTGCACCGGCAGGAAATTCGCTGACGTGTACATCGACACGCGCCCGGGCGCTTCGACGCTCAACACCTTGTGAAAAGGATCGGCGCCATGAACCCCCAAAATCATATCTGCGGTATTCGGTATCGGCCCTGCTACCGGATATTCCTCCGCGCCGCCGCCGCTTCCGCCCGGCTGCAGGCAATTACCGTTCATCTTGTAACAAAGCCCGGCGCAATGCTGCAGGAGCTGAATAAGATTGATCTCATCCGTGCGAATATTGTCCCGGAGTGTAATTCGCGCATTCGTTGACAGTGGCGTTTCAAGGGCGTTGAGAACGCCTTCCTCCGTCAGACTGAGCTTTCCCTGTTCGACAAGCTGCAACAGACCATATGTGGCGATCGGCTTCGAAAGGGAGGCGGCTTCAAAAGTTGTGTCGGTGAAGAGATAGCTTTCGGGATCGTCACCGCGCATCAGTCCGTATCCGCGCGCCCAGACAATCCTGTTCTTTTCGACATAGGCGATTGAGACGCCTTTGAGGTTATGCGCGTCCATGCGCGCCCAGATCGACGCCGTCGATCCGCCGCTAATCGGGAAGCTCTGTTCGAAATTGCTGATCGCATCGGACGAGGCGCCGTTGAGTTTGTCGGCGGAATAGAGCGCATAGCGTCCCGCCTGCGGTGCGAGCGCGATATGATCGAGGCGCTGGCTCCGGTTTTGAAAGGATTTCAGTGTGCGAACCAGCTGGCTGTCGAGGCCGTTGGTGATGACCCATGAGCCGCTGCCCATCAACACCCACGCATCGCCTGCGCCGAAGCGGACCGTCTGGATCGTACGCTTTGAGGCGCTAAGATCGCCGATCGCCTTGATCACTCGCTTGGGAAGCTTACGGCCCGTGACCGCGCCCGACTTGTCGATCATCACCCATTGACCGGGGTCGGTCGGGTGGAAATCGAAATAGCGGATGCCGCCAGCGCCGATGGCGCTTTGCGCTTTGGCCCTCGTGTCTGCGGAGAGGCCCGACCCGTAAAGTCTGTCGCCGGCCGCAAGCAGGAAGGCGCCGCTTTCCGAAATATCGCCGGCGTCAAGACCGCCATAGTTTTTCTCAATGGAGGCAAGCGTTGACAGAAGCGGCGCAGCAAGGTCGCGCGAATGAGCGATCTGGTCCGATGAGGCGACAATCCATTCGCCTTTGTCGTTTACGGTGGCGACCGTCAGGTCGAGATCGCACGCTTTGGCTTTTGACAGGGCGGCGATGAAATCTGACGGAAAGGAGCTTGACGTTGCGGTGAACGCCGCATCGCCATTGGGCGCATCAGCGCAAAAAATCTCATTGCCCGCTTCCGGCGGCGGGGGCGCATCGGTCGCGGCCTCAATCTCGTCCTTGATGGTCTGCCCCGGCAGCCCTTCCGGGATGGAAAGCCCCTGATCCGGCGTCCTTTCGACCGGCGCCGGCGCCTCCAGCTCTTGGCCGGGAGACGGCAGGTCCGCGACCGGCTCCGTTCGCCGTACGTCTTTCGGCAATTCCGTCGGGGCGCCTGACCGATCAATAGTTCTTACATCACTACCGGATGGGCCTGAGGGGGCGGTCTTCCCGGCTTTGGCGTCGGCGATGCGGGTTGCGCCCTCGCGCCTCAATACGCTGATCTGTTTCGGCGACAGCGCCTCCCCATAGAGCCGCACTTCATCGACCGCCACATTCCGCACTTCCTTGCCGGCGCTGTTGAAGTCGTCCGCGCCGACAAAAATGTAGTGTCTGTGCGCAGCATCGCCCGGTCGCGCCACGGACAAAGAGTGGGGCGTGCGGATATCGAGACCGCTCGCCTCAAACACATCGTCATTTTGGTGAATGCGAATCGTTCCCGCATCATTATCGACGATGCCCGCTACGAACACCCATTCCCCGACCGGAAACGCTCTTTCATGGACCGCCGTCCGACTACTGCGGATTTTGATGCCGGCTTTTCCCGTAACCGTCAGAAGCAGGCCACTGCCCGGACCAAGTGAAAACAGCTCGCGCTCGTAAGGTTTATGATCATCCAGCTTCACCCACATCGTGACCGTTGCACGCGGATGGTCGCTCTGATTGAACTCATAGGGTATGACAACTGCGCCGCCCTTGCCGAAAGCAAGCGCCTGTCCGGAACGCCCCGCGACGAACTCAGGCTGCTCGGCGCCTTCGGGGATCACCAACTCAGCGGCCCCGGCGCTGCCTTGATTGGACACCGACCCGTCCAACGGCAGATGAACGAGCGGGGCCTGGGCGTAAGCAGGCGACCAGGCCAATGCCATCGCCCCGACAGCGGCCCCGGCCTTCGCGATGATCGGCGTCAGGCCCTTGGCATACCTCTTGAGCAATGCAGGTTTAAGCACTGCAAGACAGGCCGGCCCAAGAGATATGCCCACAATGTTTCCCCCTGCTGCGATCCTTACAGGTCACCATGAAGGGGAGGCCCCAGCGCTTCTATCCGTGACGGCGCCTAATTTTCGCGCAACCACCTATATTTCAACTATCCAGGTGATCTGCGTCCCCCCAAAATTTTGAAATCTGCTTCTAATACAGTAGCTTGCCCATTTGTAGGGAAGCGCGTCTCGCAGGCTTGCTGCATAAGAGGGCGCACCGGCCAAATTGTTGCAGGATCATGCTTGTTGAGCGCGAACATTTTCTGGTTGAACTGAGAACGCTTGCGGAACGCGCCCTAGACGGTAAAGGCGCAGTCGCTTTGGTGAGCGGCGAAGCCGGCATCGGCAAGTCAGCCCTTTTACGCGAATTCCGCAATCGCGCCGATGGTCAGTTTTGTATTGTGTGGGGCGGATGCGAAGCGTTGTTCACGCCGCGTCCGCTGGGGCCGTTACATGACATGTCACCCGGATTCGGCCGGGAGGTCAGGCGCCTGCTTGCAGCGCATGCCGACCCCGCGTCGATTTTCAACGCGCTCTTGCAGGAGGCGACAGACAAGGGAAAGGCGAAGGTTTTTGTCTTTGAGGACGTGCACTGGGCGGATCATGCGACGCTGGATTTCCTGAAATTTTTAGGGCGCCGCATACCGATGATGAATTCTCTGGTCATCATGAGCTTTCGCGATGACGAAGTGGATTCAAAGCATCCGCTTCACCAGGTGATCGGGGACTTGCCGCAATCACATGTGCACCGCCTTCCCCTGGCGCCGCTGTCGCGCGAAGGGATCGCCCAGATCGATACGGGACATTTTTTCGAACCGGAAAAACTACTTGAGATCACTGGCGGCAATCCGTTTTTCGTCACCGAGATCCTCGCCGACTACCAGGCGGATGGGCGGGACGTGCCTGCATCGGTTCTGGATTCTGTCAATGCCCGTCTCAATCGCCTGTCAGCGAGTGAACGCGATTTTCTTGAAACGGTCAGCGTCATTCCGGCCGCGCTTGAGCCAGGCGTGATCAAAGCGCTCTTTGAAGCGGACGGCGACATGCTCGCCATGGCGTGCGTCGGGCGAAAGCTTCTCGTCGAGGAGACAAAGGGAAAACTGCGTTTCCGGCATGAACTGGCGCGGCTTGCGACCATGTCGCGCCTGTCCTCAATGCGCCTGCAGGCGATCCATGCACGCGTACTGGAAGCCCTGTCCGGGGATGGCAAGGATGCGCCGCTGGACCTTCTGGTTCATCACGCCGCGGGCGCACTGGAAGGTAAGCGGGTTCTAGAGCTTGCGCCAAAGGCGGCGCGGATCGCCGCCGCGCTTGGCGCCCACTGCGAGGCGGCGGCGCATTTTGAAACCGCCTTGCGATTTGTTGATGACGCTGAGCCGGAACTCGCCGCCGAACTCTATGAAGGCTGGGCGTATGAAGCCGGGATTGCGCTACAGATTGACGACGCCGTGCTTGAAGCGCGGCGTCACGCCGTCACGTTGTGGCGCGCCTTGAACCGGCCTGAAAAAGTCGGCGACAATCTTCGATGGTTGTCGAGATTGCATTGGTACAGAGGGGAAGCGCCCAAAGCCAATCATTTCGCAAATGAAGCGGTGCGCGTTCTTGAAACGACGGCGCCGTCGGCGGAACGCGCCATGGCCTATAGTTTCCGCTCCCAGCTTCACATGCTCAATGACCGCATGGATGAGGCGATCGAGTGGGGAGAGAAAGCGCTCCGCCTTGCAGAAAGCATCGGCCATGCGGAAGCGAGGATTCATGCTCTGAACAATATCGGAACCGCGAAAGCGTATCAGGAAGATGAAAGCGGCCTTGACCTCCTGCGCGAAAGCCTTGCGCTCGCGCTTGAGGGAGGCTTTCACGAACACGCCGCAAGAGTGTACACGAATTTGTCCTGCTATGCCGTCGATTTTCGGCGGTTCGAACTCGCCGACGAAATTCTGAATGAAGGCATCGCCTTTGACACACAGCATGACCTTGACGCCTGGACGCACTATCTTGTCGGCGTTCTGGCGCAGTTGAGGCTCGAACAGGGACGTGTGCGCGACGCCGAAACGATCGCGAGCGGCGTCCTGAAACTCGACCGCCCCACCCTGCTGATGAAACTTCCGGCCGCATCCGTGCTTGCCAGGATCAAGATGCGCAAAAACGCGCCTCAGGCAAAAGAAGAAATGACAAATGTTCTGTCCCAGGCGATTGCTATCGATGAGGTTCAGTATGTCATTCCCGCAAGATTTTCATTGATTGAATTCGCCTGGCTTCAGGACTCGCCTGAAAAGGCGCATGAGCAGATTGAGGCGCTTGCGGCCCTGGACCCGGCGACGTTTAACCCCTGGCATGAGGGAGAACTGCAGATCTGGGCCCGCCGCACCGGATGTGTTTTGACGGGGCGCGCCGACACTGTGCCCGCGCCCTTTGCGGCCGAGCTTGCAGGCAATGGAAGCCGCGCCGCCCAGCTGTGGCTGGATCTGGGCGCCCCCTTTGCGGCGGCGTTGAGCTACATCGCGGCAGCAGAAGACGACCCGGCGACTAATCTCGCTGAGGCGATCAGGCTTCTCGCGGTCATGGAGGCTCCTGGCGCCACTGACAAAGCGCGGCGGCTGGCGAAAACATTCGGGGTCGAAAAGCGGATGCCGCGTGAACGGCGCGGTCCTTACCAGGCTGCGCGAAGTCATCCTCTCGGGCTGACAAAGCGCGAGCAGGAGGTGTTGCGCCTGCTTTGCAGGGGCGAATCCAACAAGAATATCGCCGAACAGCTTTTCAGATCGCCGCGAACCGTCGAACATCATGTCTCAGCGGTCCTGTCGAAACTGAAGGTTCAAAGCCGTATGGAGGCGATGATGCGTGTCCAGAGCGAACCCTGGATCGCTGAACATTGCGATTGATAGGGCTTCATCGCGGGGAGGCAAGCCGAAGCCTATTTGAATGAGATTTCATCAAGGCTCGGAGGGGCGGCGAAGACACGCCGAGCCTGATCTCAAGTCGCCGGGAAAAACAAAAAATAGGTGGTATCTCGGATATACCGACCAATCGCGCCCCCATAATCTGTTGCGCTGAACGGATTATGGGAAGGATGCGATATGAAGGCAGGCATGAGGACGTGTCGCAACCGCTGGAAATCAATCCGTGATAATCGCCTTGTGATCTATTTAGCCATGGGCGCTTTTCTTGCTGTGGCCGGCTGTGGTGAGGGAAAGCAGGCGTCAAACGCGGCCGGCGCCGGCGCATCGCCAGACGCCTCAGTAGCCGCCTCAGGCGGCAGCGAAATTGATGGCGAGCTGTATGCCGCTGTCAATGGCGAAAGACGGAGTTGGTATGTCACCCATATAGAGCGTGACGGCGACTGGCAGAGCGGCAGCTTCTGGCGGCCCATGTCGATTGCGAATACGACGCAGGTCACCATATTCGGATTGCCGGAAAACACCGCGCGCCCCACCGGCAAGGGCGATGTCATGATAAGCCTTACCGTCACGGGACAGAGCGGCGCACCGCGCGTCGCCATCGCCAATATCACTTATTTTGCAGACGGTCGCACAAAAACCTGGACCTCCGACATTGGCGGCGATGCAGACGTCGTGCTTTACCGTTATGAGTTCGATGGAGAGTATCTCGATATTGGCGGCAGCTTTTCCGGCGTCGTAGAACTGCCGGATCTCGGCAACGCCGCCACACAAACCGAAGCGCCGCGGCGCATTGAAATTAAAGACGGCTCCTTCGCGGTGCGGGTACGCCAATTCCGAGACTAATCTTTGCGTTTATCCGTAAGTGCAATTTGACAAGATTCAACGCCTAGATAGCGCTATTTTCTTGATCCGCTCAGCCCCGAACAACTAACGAACGCCGCAGCAGCAGGCTTATTTCGTTAGGCGCCATTCCGCCAATCACGGCGCATGCTTCACGCCATATTTTCCTGACGAACATCCTCGCAAACGCGACGAACAGGCAGCCCCCAGCAATATTAGAGATCTGAACGAGTCAGTCTTTGCCTTGTTCCCCGGCGGTCCGGACGGCGGGACGCCGTTTCGCCTGAACCTCCATGTCGGCGATGTCGTCGTCCGTGGAATGAGCCATGCTAAAATTATCGCCCAGTTTGCCGCAAAAGCGTCGCCCAAAAAATAGCAATATGTTTTCAATGAGCACTTCCAAAAATCGGCGGAAAATTGGAGCGGTGGCGCTGCGCAGGTACAGATAACCGTCATCGACATTCAGACCGCCGGTCAGCGTGAAGTCCTGCGTTGGCGTCGCGCCGGTCAGATCAAAGCTATTCGGAGACCAGAACGGGCTGGTTGTAGTCCATGTTCCGGCGGCGCATATGAGATTTTGGAGCGGGTGAAGGGAATCGAACCCTCGTCGTAAGCTTGGGAAGCTTCTGCTCTGCCATTGAGCTACACCCGCCTGTCAGCCTTGAAAGCGCTTGGGCGACATTAGTCATTTCACCCCGACGCAGGAAAAGGTCAAGCAGGCGTTTTCCAACCGGTCCAAGCCAATTCGGGGCCGAAAAGGTCTCGACCCGGCGTGCAAATCTCACCAAGAATTCATTTCTGGCGCTGTGCGGCGCCATCTTTAAGCCCGCGCGAACAGGTTTATCTATGCCCGGAACGAAAGCGGCCCCCTGCCGTTTTCATGAAAATTCGGGATTTTGAAAGGAGGCCGGTCATGTGGAGACGGCTAACAAGCATTTTCGGCGCGTTTGGCGCCGCGCTTCTGGTGGCGATCGCGCCCGCCTCAGCCAAGCCCAAGGCGGAAAAAGCCGCGGAATTAGTGGTCGAGGCGGCGGACACGGTGAGTTATTTCGCCAATGACAGCGCTTTTGAGCCCTTATGGGAACTGGCCGATGACGCCAAGGCCATGGTGATCGTGCCGAAATCCATTCGCGGCGGGTTCATTCTCGGGGCGTCCGGCGGGAATGCGGTCATGATCGCCCGCAATGAGGATGGAAGCTGGTCGGAGCCGACCTTTTTCACCATCGGCTCCATTTCTCTCGGCTTTCAGGCCGGCCTTGAAGGATCAGAGACCATCCTCGCTGTCATGACACAGCGGGGCATGGAGCATCTCCTGTCAACGACGGTAAAGCTCGGCGCCGACTTGTCGCTCGCCGCCGGTCCGATTGGCGCGGGCGCCAAAGCGCAGACCGTGGACATCCTCGCCTTCTCCCGTTCGCGCGGCCTTTATGGCGGCGTGAGCCTTGAAGGCGCCATCCTCAAAGCGCGTCACAGCTGGAACCAGGATTACTATCAGGCGAACGTCACCCCCGCCGACATCATTTATCGCGAGAAGGTTTCACAGCCGCGGTCGGCGGTCCTGCAGAACGCGGTCTGGGCGCTCGCCCACCGCGATCAGCCAGGGGCGCAACCGACCATGATGGCGCCGGTGCAACCGGCGCGCATCGACCCCGTTACAGGCGACCCCCTGCCGGAAGAGCCGGAATATGAAGACGACGATGTTTGGGGCGCGCCGATTGGAGAAGATAATTAACGCGCCATACCGCGTGATGACACAGAATTGATCTTTAAGTGATCAAGGCGAAAACGCCCGCCGGTTGCCCCCGGCGGGCGTTTTCGTTCATGCTTGTTTGCTATTGTATACGGGACCCCCATGGACGGCGCACAGCACACGCTCAAGAAATTTCAGCACCCGGACATTACAGCGGAAGGCGAGGCGCGCGCCGCCGCACCTTTCGTAAAACTCGACACGCTCTGGGTGAATACCGGCACGCTGTGCAATGTGGAATGCACCCATTGTTATATCGAATCCTCGCCTTCCAATGATCGCCTCGTCTATTTGACGATCGCAGACGTCACGCCGTTTCTGGAAGAAGCACGCAGCATGGGCGCCCGGGAAATCGGTTTCACCGGCGGCGAACCATTCATGAACGCAGACATGATCGCTATGGCCGAAGCGGCCTTGTCGCGCGGCTTTGAAACCCTGATCCTGACCAACGCCATGCGCCCGATGATGCGCCCGGGCATAGCCGAGGGGCTCCTTGGCCTTCACAAAAAATTTGGCGATCGCCTGAGCTTGCGCATCAGTCTCGATCATTATTCGGCCGAAGGCCATGATGCGGAACGCGGGCGCGGCGCGTTCGAAGCGGGTATGGCGGGCGTCAAATGGCTCCACGATAATGGCTTCGCCATCACCATCGCCGGACGCAGTCTGACAGGCGAACACGAACAGGATTTACGAAAAGGGTTCGCCGCGCTGTTTGCAGAACGCGGCATTGCGCTCGACGCACATGATCCGGCGCAGCTTGTCATTTTTCCGGAAATGGACCTCGACAAGGAAGTTCCTGAGATCACGAACGCCTGCTGGTCGATCCTCGGCAAAGACCCGGCCGATGTCATGTGCGCCAATTCCCGCATGCTCGTGAAACGCAAGGGCGCCGACAAGCCTGTGGCGCTCTCCTGCACGCTCCTTCCTTATGACGCCCGATTTGAAATGGGCGAGAGCCTCGCCGAAGCCTCAACGCCGGTGAAACTCAATCACCCTTTCTGCGCGCAATTCTGCGTCCTTGGCGGCGCAAGCTGTTCAGGGTAAGCAGCGCCTCATGACCACTCCGCCAAAAGAAACCGCCCTTGAGCAACGCGGCGCTGAAGGCGCCAAAATGTATTCGCCCTCAACAGCGCGCAATCGCGATCTTATTCGCGATGCGTTTCTCGCCACGATGCCGCAGGAAGGAAACATCCTCGAAGTCGGCGGCGGCACGGGCGAGCACGCGGTTCATCTCGCCGGCGCTTTGCCGAAAGCAAACTGGTTCACGGGCGATCCGGATGAAACGGCGCGCGCCTCCATTGCCGCCTGGATCGCGGAGGCCGGGCTCGACAATCTTCAGGGTCCGCACGCGATTGATGTCGCGGCGCGCGACTGGGACGCCGTTCTGGCGGCGCCTTACGATGGCGTTGTCTCTATCAATATGATCCACATCGCGCCCTTCAACGCGGCCGAAGGACTATTCGCCGGCGCGGGAAGACTGCTTCGCCCTGCGGGGAAACTGTTTCTTTACGGACCATTCTCTAGAAACGGCGTTCACACAGCGGCGTCCAACGAAGCTTTCGATCAAAGCCTCAAATCACGCAACGCCCGCTGGGGCGTGCGCGATCTGGAGCGGGACATTGCGCCGCTTGCGCAGAAAAATTCCCTCCGGCTTGAAAAGGTTGTGGAAATGCCCGCGAATAATTTTTCCGTCATCTTCCGGAAAAACTGACAAAAACATTTTGAATCAGCCCCTTCTTTTCCCCACAGGCCTAGGCGAAAGAATGTGGAAAAGAATGATTCGACGTTTGTCAATTCTTCGGTATCCTGATCATGTTTCGCGGCTCTACCGGCCATTCGCAGCGCTTGCCTAGCTGAGGGTGGAACGAGCAGACGAAATGATGCGCTAGTCCGAATGCGACGCTCAGAAGCATAGCGGACAAGACAAAACCGAAAGGCGGGATTTGTTGCGCATGGTCGGACCTGAGCGGTCCGCCCCTGAACGAAAGGCCGAAAGGCAGTTCGTGAACCGGGGGACTGGCATCGCCGTGTACAGCAGGCAAGCTGTAAATCGGCGCGCGACGTTAACATCATGCGACAGCGCAAGCTGGCGCGATGGGAAAGGCGGCGCGGATCTGAAGGACGCATGGCGGCGGACATGGCGAAACGCAAATTGCCGGCAGCCACGACCCGAGTTGTGCGCCCGAAAGGTCTAGCGGTTGAAGATGGTGGCGGTAACGTCAGTATTTAACAGTCGCACTGGAGAGCATCTGAATTCTCACTGGATTGGGGTGTGCTCCGGATTTCTCGCGGAAGCGGGAAGAAAGGGCGTCGCGCAAGCGTCGCCCTTTTTTCGTTTGCGCGTTTTTCCTGCTTGAGCGCAAAATTTTCCCCACGGCGGCCCTATGCGGCCCCCCGCGAAGACCTGTATAGGGGCCGCCATGGCCCGGACTATCCGCACCCTTGCCGCTCTGTTGATTGCGGCGTTTTTTTTGATCGCCGGCAATGGCCTTCAGGGAACGCTGTTGTCAGTGCGCGGCAACATGGAAGGCTTCCCGCTGGTGCTGGTGGGCCTCCTCATGTCCGCCTATTTCGTCGGCTTTATGGCCGGATGCCAATTTGCGCCGGGCATGGTCAAGCGCGTGGGCCATATCCGCGCCTTCACGGCCCTAGCCTCCATCGCCTCCGCCGCCGCCCTCGCCTATGCGCTCGCAGTGCAGCCCGCTTTCTGGCTGGTTCTGCGCGTTATCACCGGTTTTGCCCTGGCCGGGCTCTATATGATTATCGAGAGCTGGATCAATGAAGCCGTGGACAATGAACAGCGCGGCCGCACCCTCGCTGTGTACCGGCTGGTGGACCTTTCCGCCGCAACGCTTGGCCAGGCCCTGATCGCGCTTGCCCCGCCCACCGCCTTCACCCTGTTCGCCATCGTCTCAATCCTGATTTCGCTTGCGCTGGTGCCGGTCGCCATGACCACCTCCGCGCAGCCCCGCCCGATCGCCAGCGCAAATCTCGAATTGCGCAAGCTGTTTCAAATCTCCCCCCTCGCCGCCGCCGGATGCCTCGCCGTAGGCGGCGCCAATGGCGCTTTCTGGGCGGTCGGCGCGGTCTATGTGCAACAACTCGGCTACGCCGTCGCCACCGTCGCGGTCTTCATGACGACGGTTGTCGTCGCGGGCGCGCTGGTGCAGTGGCCGCTCGGGCTGATCTCCGATCGCATCGACCGGCGCATTGTCGTCATTGCAACGGCGGGGCTGTGTGTCGTGTCAGGCGCCTTCCTCGCGCTTGCAGGCGGCGTCTCCAGTGACATGCTGCTTTATGGCGGCTTTGCTTTCGGCTTTACGGCGATGCCCATATTCGGTTTGTGCGTCGCTCACGCCAATGACCGCGCTGAGCCCCATGAGTATGTGACGCTCGCCGCCGGACTTCTCTGGCTTTACGGC
>JAUIEG010000672.1 GCA_030428745.1 Alphaproteobacteria bacterium | reverse complement strand
CCGCCCGCCGCCGCGGCGAAAAGGATTGAAACGAGCAGGAGGTCGCTCGAAAAACCAATGGTGAGGACGCCAGCGACGATTGCGCTGAAGAGGATGACCAACGGCAACAGCGCAAGCCATAAGGGCAGGCGGGGAATGTCGTTTTCGGGTTGCGTCACGCCAGCGCCTGTTCGAGATCGGCGATGAGATTGTCCGCGCCTTCAAGACCGACGGAAAGCCGCAACAGCGTCGCCGGGATCCGCGTTTTGCGCCCGGCGGGATCGGATTTATGGCCGCACAGAACAAGACTTTCCGCGCCGCCCCAGCTGACGGCGCGCCCAAAAAATTTCAGGCGGTCGGCGATGGCGAGCGTCTCTGCGTAACTCGTATCTTTCAGCGCAACGGAAAAAAGCCCTGAGTGGCCACGCATTTGTTTTTCAAAAAGTGTTTTATCCTCCATGCAGAAAGCCGGGTGATGGACGGCGCAGATGCGCGGATGCTTTTGGAGATAGTTGGCGACGGCAAGCGCGTCTTCATGATGACGCAGCATTCGGTCAGGAAGCGTCATCAATCCGCGCAGCAGCAGGAAAGCGTCGAACGGCGCCAGCACCGAACCAAGCAGCATATAGCTTTTATAGAAAAGACTTTCGATGAGGTTTTGCGACCCCATCACTGCGCCGCCAATGACGTCGCTATGGCCGCCGATATATTTGGAACAGGAATGAAGGGTGAGATCGGCGCCCAGCGCCAGCGGTTTCTGCAGGAGCGGTGTTGCGACAGTGTTGTCTATCACCGTAAGTGCGCCGCGCGCTTTGGCCATGGCGCAAATATCGGCGACGGGCAGCAGCCGGAACAGCATGGAGCCGGGGCTTTCCATGTAAACAAGCCGCGTCTCGCTGCGCATTTCCGCTGCGATGGCGTCAACATCCTGCGCGAAAGACTGCGACCAGGAGACGCCGAATTCCTCCAGCCGCGCCGCAAGCTGCAGCGTCGGTCCGTAGATATCGTTGACGAACAGAACATGGTCGCCGGATTTCAAAAGACCGAAGAGCACCGCGCTGACGGCGCCCATACCAGAGCCGAAACATTTGCAGGCTTCCGCGCGTTCTAGTTTCGCCAGCGTGTCTTCCAGCGCTTTTACCGTCGGATTGGTTCCGCGCGAATAGACATTGGCGGAATGCTCGCGGGAAAGCCCCTCGAGCAGTTCTTTCATTGTCCGTTTGCGATAAAGCGAGGCCTGTGAAATCGGCGGAAGCACGGCGCCGTGATGATCATCCGCCGCCTCGCCGGCGCGAAGGCAGATCAGTCTGTCATCAGCGTCAAGCGCGATCATGCCTGCGCCTCAGCCTGCGCAGGCGCGACGTTCGTTGAGCGCCAGATAGACCCCGCCAAGGACACCGGCGTCGCCGCCGAGCCCGGGCGCAACGATGTAAGCATCTGCATGATCCGCCTCCGGGCGAACCCTATAGCGGTTTGTGCGTTCCACAAACCGCCGCTGGACTTTGTCGATCAGGCCAGCGCGCTTCATCACACCGCCGCCGAGAATGATTCGTTGCGGCGCGATGAGATAGAAGATGGAGACGCAAAGTTGCGCCAAGGCATCGGCGACAATGGGCCAGGCTTCGTGATCGTCCGGCAATTGTTCGGGGCTCACGCCCCAGTGCGCGTTGATGGCGGTCGCTGACGCAAGGCCCTCGATGCAGTCGCCGTGATAGGGACAGCTTCCGGCGAAAGCTTCACGGTCGTTATCCGGGCGCGCAGGTTTGATGTGGCCGAACTCGGCGTGTCCGGGCGCACCGACGAGATTACCAGCGACGGTCGCGGCCCCGCCAACACCTGCGCCGACGGTTATGTAGGCGAGGCTCGATAAACCCTTGCCGGCGCCCCACGCAGTCTCCGCGAGCAGCGCGCCATTGACGTCTGTGTCGAGGGTGCAGGGAAGGCCGGTCGCCTTTTCCAGCATTTGACGCGGATTGGCGCCGGCCCAGCCCGGTTTCGGCGTTGCGCCCATCAGGCCATAGGCTTTGGATTTCGGGTTGCGGTCGATGGGGCCGAAGCTTGCAAGTCCCAGCGCCTCAATGGGGCAGCCTTCGTTACGCAGTTTGCGAATCCAGCCGGCTGCGGCTGAGATTGTTTCTGCCGGCGTTGTTGTCGGGATCGTTGTCCGCGCGAGAATAGCGCCGGGGCCTTT
>JAUIEG010000671.1 GCA_030428745.1 Alphaproteobacteria bacterium | reverse complement strand
CAGGTGATCGGCGACGGCAAGCGCGCCATTCATCTCGGCACGCGCGACTGTTCGATCCAGCGGCGGTTCCAGAAACTCGTTGAGGAAGCGCCGGCGCCGAATATCCCCGATGACAAACACCGCGCCATTGAAACGGCTGCGGTGAAGATCGCGGAACATCTAAGCTACAAAGGCGCGGGCACCGTCGAGTTTCTCGTCGACGCCGAGACATTCGATTTTTATTTCCTCGAAATGAACGCCCGCATTCAGGTCGAGCATCCGGTGACGGAAGAAGTGACCGGCGTCGATATCGTCGAGCAACAATTGCTGATCGCCAGCGGGACAGCCCTTGGATATGAACAGCGCGATGTTGAATTTCTGGGCGCGGCGATTGAAGTCAGGATCAACGCCGAAGACCCGGACGCCGATTTTCGGCCGTCGCCGGGACTGGTTCATAAGGCCGAGTGGCCGGCGGGCGAGGGGGTGCGCGTCGACACCCATATCCGCTCCGGCGATTCTATCCCGCCCACCTACGATTCACTGATGGGCAAGCTCATCGTTCATGGCGCGACGCGCGAGGAAGCGATCGCACGGATCGCCGCGGCGCTTGCAACGCTCAATATTGAAGGCGTCAAAACAACCGCGCCGCTTCATGCGCGGATTATGGACGACGCGCGCTTTCAAAAAGGCGGCGTCGACACGCGATTCTTTGAGGGCCTTTCTGCAAACGGAGAGGTAAATGGCTGAGATCAAGCTCGTCGATGTGTCGATCCGCGACGGCAACCAGTCGCTCTGGGGCGCTACGGGCCTCAATACGTCGCAAATATTGGAGATCGCCGGTGCGATGGAGCGGGTCGGCTTTCACGCCTGCGACTTTACATCGTCCACGACCATGGCGGTGGCGATCCGCTATTTCCAGAACAATCCGTGGGAACGGATCAAGCGCATGCGCGCGGCAATGCCGAGCGTGCCGTTGCAGTTCATTACGACGGGGCTTCGCTTTGTGGCGTGGCAACAGGCGGACCCGGAATTCATGCGGCTCGCCTATCGACGGTTACAGATGGCGGGCATTCGGCGCTTTATCGTGCTCGATCCCATGCATGACGTGGACGCGGTGATCGAAGCGGCGCGCATCATCAAAGAAGAGGGCGACGCGCAAGTCATGGGCGCCCTGACCTTCACGCTCTCTGATATTCATACCGACCAGTTCTATGCTGACTTTGCGGGCAACCTGGCGAAGAGCAATCACGTCGATCTTTTTTACCTGAAAGACCCGGGTGGCCTGATGTCGCCGGATCGGGTGAAAACGCTGGCGCCGGCGGTAAAGGCCGCCATCGGCTCAAAGCCGCTCGAAATCCACGCGCACTGCACCATCGGGTATGGTCCGCTGACCTCGCTCGCGGCCGCAGATCTCGGCATTATCGACGCCGTGCATGTGGGCGTCGGGCCGCTCGGCGACGGGTCGTCCCTGCCGGAGGCGACGCGCATGGTCGCGAATTTGCGCGAGGCCGGTCACACCGTGAACGTCAATGACGCGGCGCTGGCGACCGTAAAAGATTACTGGACACGATTGGCCCAGGCCGAAGGGCTGCCGCCCGGTCGCCCGCAAAGTTTCGACGCCAGCTTTCTCAGGCATCAGATCGCCGGCGGCGTGATGACGACAACCCGGCGCCAGCTTCAGGAACTTAATCTCGAGCATAAATTCGATGAGGTGATCGAAGAGACGGAGCGCGTGCGCGCGGAGCTCGGCCACCCGATCATGGTGACGCCGTTCCCGCAAATGGTGATGAGCCAGGCCTTGTTTAACGTCATCGGCGCCAAGCGTTATGCGCAGGTTTCCGACCAGGTCCTGCGTTATGTCATGGGCAAGTTCGGCCGGCCCACAAGCCCCATCGACGAGGCGGTCAAAGAGACCATTCTCGACCGCCCGCGCACGAAGGAAATCCAGAACGAACCCATGTTCCCGGCCTATAAAGATTTGCGCAAACAGTTCGGTGAGGACATGGACGATGAGGAATTCCTGTTCCGTGCGGTGATGCCGCAGGAACAGGTTGACGCCATGATCGCCTCCGGGCGCAGCCGCGCGACCTATACGCCCGAAGCGGCGCCGATTTTCAACTTGCTGAAACAACTGGCCGCGCGCCCTGACGCGCCGGACATCGCCGTGGAGCGTCCCGGCTTTCGCATGGCGC
>JAUIEG010000028.1 GCA_030428745.1 Alphaproteobacteria bacterium | reverse complement strand
GGAGACGGCATTTCCCGGAAAACTCCGTACAGCGATCGTAAAGACCGTTCACGTCAGCATTGACGTCGATAGCGAGGCCGAAGGAATGGTTTGAATATGCCGTGCGTTTTCCGTCGACGTCGAGCACGCCTTTCGAGCGCCCGACGCGATAGCCGGTGACGGTCTCGATCACGAACCCCCGCGCCATCGCGCGCGTCAGCGCCGCCTCCACATCCTCCGCTGCCGCCTTGCACACCTGAAACGGTTCGACGCCGGGCCGCGCGATCTCCACCTGATCCTCGCGGCAGATGGAACAGCCCGTCACCGCATCGCGCTCATCATCCCTTAGGGCGGCGTATGGCTTTTCAACCTCACGAATATCCACAGCCCGGCGCTCCGCCGCGGACCATGTCCAGTCGGAATAGGTGCAGCTGTCCGGTACTTTTGCATCCGCCATCGTCACATAAACTAAGCTGAAGAAAAATAGCGAGGCCAAACTATGCTCCGAGATAAGCACGATATTCACTAAACCGTCCGCGTGAACCATCCGCAGGTACGGCTTGATACGAAATTAAATAACCATCTGGCTCAAAATGCTGCCATTGCTCAAGAAAATCACGTTCCGCAATATGAAGTTGACGAATTGTGGGCATGCCATACTCATCTGGATTGCCCGATACCCTTTGAATCCGCTCGCGTTCGTGGTGCTGTAAAATTGCGCCACCTGAAACATTGCGTGACACCGAGTATACAAATTTTACAGATACGTTCTTCTGTCCTTTGTCACGTTCATTCAGCGGCAAACCGAGCTCTTCGAATATTTGTTCCCCTGTTTTCCCGCCTAGCTCCTCAATAACAATTGAATGGTTACCAAGATCAATCTTTTTCCCTCTTGGAAGCAAGCTTTTTGCAACATCAGAAACATCAATTAGCTGACGCATATATCGACGTATATTATCTTCAGACAAAATAACTTTTTTAAATTTTGCGCCGGCATGAAAGAAATTCGGGACAATTTCTGGATCATCATGCAGACGATCACCTCCTAAGACGCCATGCGCTATGATTGCCCGAAAACGGCAAAGCTCGACTGCTTTAGTGGCAATTGCTGTAAGGACCTTTTTGTGCTTGTGGTTTTCATCTAAGCTAGCCGCCAGTTTTCGAAACTCATCAAGGCGAGCGGCATCATCCCGTAGTGCTAGAAAATTGTTTTCGATGTCCGCGTCATTAAGCTCAGAAAATTCTCTATAGAGAACAACCAGCACAGGCATTAGAGCAGAAAACTCGAGTATATATTGACCTATAAATTGGACAGCTCTGCCTATTCTATCAATATCGTTGGACATGAACTATGCTCCAGTTTTCAGGAAAACTTCTGAAATTCACAATCCCTCATTCGCCTTCTTAAAGCTCGCTGAAAAGCGGTTTCGGCTTTTCGATCAATACAGGCGATGACTGCGTATTCAATGGATTCGCACCGCTCAAGCGACGCTGTCAAAGATTGCACCGCAATCTGGGCGGCGGAGTCGACTGGGTAGCTGAAAGCGCCTGTCGATATGGCGGGAAAAACGATAGTTGAAAAGCCATTTTCGGCCGCGAGGTTTATTGATCGCGCATAACAGCGAGCCAGAAGCGCCGCCTCGTTGTCGCCGCCACCTTTCCAGATGGGGCCGACGGCATGGATAATGGCTTTATGGGGTAGATTGAAGGCTGGGGTAAGTTTTGCGTCGCCCACATCACAGCCGCCCAGTCCCCAGCAATATTCTTTTAGAGCAGGACCGGCGGCGCGGTGAATAACCCCGTCAACGCCGCCACCGCCCAACAGGCTCTTGTTTGCGGCGTTGACGATAGCATCGGCTTCGACGTCGAGAATGCTTCCCCGATAGATTCGCAACCGCCCGTCGGTCACAGCCCCTCATTCGCCTTCTTCACCGCCTCTTCCTCCAGATAAAGCTCGGAGCCCATTTCGCGGTATTTCTCCGACATTTCCTTCATGCCTTCCTGGCTGAGCTTTTCGAGGTCTTTTTTCTCATTGTCGCTCATGCCGGCGGCGTAGTCGCGGACTTCGGCCGTGATCTTCATGGAGCAGAATTTCGGCCCGCACATGGAGCAGAAATGGGCGACCTTATGCGCCTCCTTCGGCAGCGTCTGGTCGTGATAGTCGCGGGCGGTTTCCGGGTCCAAGGCGAGGTTGAACTGATCCTCCCAGCGGAAATCGAAGCGCGCGCGGGAGACGGCGTCGTCGCGCACCTGCGCCGCCGGGTGGCCCTTGGCGAGGTCCGCCGCATGCGCCGCGAGTTTGTAGGTGACGACGCCAACCTTGACGTCGTCACGGTCGGGCAGGCCCAGATGCTCCTTCGGCGTGACATAGCAAAGCATCGCCGTGCCGAACCAGCCGATCATCGCCGCGCCGATGCCCGACGTGATGTGGTCATAGCCCGGCGCGATGTCGGTGGTGAGCGGCCCCAGCGTATAGAACGGCGCCTCGCCACAGGTTTTCAGCTGTTTGTCCATGTTCACTTTGATCTTGTGCATGGGGACGTGGCCCGGCCCCTCGATCATCACCTGACAGCCATGGTCCCAGGCGATTTTCGTCAGTTCACCGAGCGTTTCGAGCTCGGCGAATTGCGCGCGGTCATTGGCGTCGGCGATGGAGCCCGGGCGCAATCCGTCGCCCAGCGAGAACGACACGTCATATTTGCGCATAATCTCGCAGATTTCCGCGAAGTTCGTATAGAGGAAACTCTCACGGTGATGGGCGAGGCACCATTTCGCCATGATCGACCCGCCGCGCGAGACAATCCCCGTCACGCGGTCGGCGGTGAGGTGAATATAGGGCAGGCGCACGCCGGCGTGGATCGTAAAATAGTCGACGCCTTGCTCCGCCTGTTCGATCAGCGTGTCGCGATAGACTTCCCACGTTAAATCTTCCGCGACGCCGTTCACTTTCTCCAGCGCCTGATAGATCGGCACCGTGCCGATGGGGACCGGCGAGTTGCGGATGATCCATTCGCGGGTGTTGTGAATGTTGCGGCCCGTCGACAGGTCCATGACATTGTCGGCGCCCCAGCGCGTCGCCCAGACCATTTTGTCCACCTCTTCCTCAACGGAAGACGCGACGGCGGAGTTGCCGATATTGGCGTTGATCTTGACGAGGAAATTGCGGCCGATGATCTGCGGCTCTATCTCCGGGTGGTTGATGTTGGACGGAATGATGGCGCGGCCGCGCGCGATCTCGTCGCGCACGAATTCCGGCGTGATGAAGGGCGGAATGTCGGCGCCGAACGATTCGCCCTGTTCAACGCGGGCCTCTGCGCCCTCGAGCATTTGCTTGCGGCCGAGATTTTCGCGGATCGCCACGAACTCCATTTCTTTGGTGATGATCCCCGCTTTGGCGAATTCATATTGCGTGACCGGGCCAGTTCCTGTGCCGCGCAAGGGGCGATTGCGGATCGGGAATTCGCGGGCGAGATGTTTGCCCGACGCGCCGCCATTGTCTTCGGGCTTCACCTCGCGGCCGTCATATTCCTCGACATTCCCGCGCTCTTTGATCCACGCCGTGCGCGTGCGGGCAAGGCCCTTCTCCACGTCAATCGTCACCGCCGGATCGGTGTAAGGACCGGAGGTGTCATAGACCGGCACGGGCGGCTCGTTCGCGCTCGGGTGCAGGTCGATCTCGCGCACGGGCACGGCGATGTCTTTGTGGATCTCGCCCGATACATAGGTCTTGCGCGATGACGGCAGCGGCCCGGTCGTCACTTCCGGCGTTTTAAAGTCGGATTGGGGGATGTGTTTGTTCATTGACTTTGCTCTTTTCTGTCGATGTCTTTGATCGCCCGGATTTCATCCGGCTTGCTGAAATAATCAAAACTACTGTCGCTTAACGCCGGCGGAACGTTCGTGGGAACATGAACGCCGACGGCTTTTTCAATGCGCAGTCGGTCTTCCAGGATCGAAACGCCGTCCGCACTCCCAAAAAACCAATAGGGCGGAAACCCCATATCCGTTTGCGCCGCCGACCACACCGCCTCATAGGGCGCAAAGTGGTCATCATTCACATCGGCGTCCCCAAGATGCATGACTGTCGCTCCGTCACCGAGTGTTACGCGGTAGACGATATTTTGCACCTTGGCGCGGCCGGGCCATCCTGAATGGGCGATACGTATGGCCGTCACTTCAAGCCCGTCATCCATCTTAAAAACGCGCGCTTCGTGGCCATAGTCGAGATCGAGCGGAATCATGCGCTTTTCAAATTCGGAACTCCAGCCATCCAGCGCGACGAGCATGTCGATCGCCTGTTGCGGCGCCACAAGCATAACTCCCGGTTGCGCGCGCAGATATTCGAAGACTGGCTCCGGGGTAAAATGATCGCCATGAGCATGGCTGACAAACACCGCGTCGACGCCGTCGAATGGCGCGGCGCCCGCCATCATCGCCGCGCGGTGTTCATCCGACGGCAGCCGGTAAATGTCGTAGCTGTTCTGAAACAGCGGATCGAACAGGATTTTCACGTCGCCATCGACGACGAGCACCCCCTCATTGGCGACATATCTGGCGTGGACGCTTTCGGGGCCGATCTTATCCGGATGCGCCTCAGCGCCGCCAATCGGCAACAGCAACGCCATCGCAGCTATCGCGCAAAATGGTTTTGATATTTGTGAATAACGCATCATGTCGCTCCGTCCCTACGCCGGTCTTAACCGATCAGGTTCAAAGGGTGCCCTTGTGCCGTTTCCCCTTCCCTTCGGAAAAGAAAAAACAAGGTCTCAGCCGGTGCCGCCGGCGCCCCTCGGAATGTGGGGCATTCCTAGCAAATCGGCGGGCGGTCTTCAAGGAAAGGCGAGCTCTGCTACGTTGATTTCACCCTCAACTTCATAAACATTGCCGCCTCGCGGAAGACAGGCTGAGCGAGGCGATATGAGCGACGAAGAAAGCTACTGGGTCAGGGCCGATCTCAGCCGGAATGAGGACGAGGCGGCCATGCAGCGCCGCAGCCTGCTCCGGCTGCCGCTGCCGACGGCGTTTCTCGCCTCGATCGTCAACATCCTGATCAGCGATTTCGGTTTCGCCCGGTCGCAGGAAGAAAACCGGCCAGTCCTCGCCGACGGCGAAGAAATTCCCATGTGGTCCTATGGGCTGATCGAATATCTGATGTCGCAGGACCTCTCCTGGGCCGATGTGCTGGAGATTGGCACCGGCAGCTCGACGATCTTTCTCGCCAAGCGCGTCAAGACCGTCACCGCCGTCGAAACCGATGCGGACTGGGCGAAGAAGCTGAAAGACCGTCAGCTGGAAAATGTGGAAAGCGTTCTCATCGAGCGTGACGCCTTGAGTAAGACTCTCGGCGGGATGGAGCGCGGCTTTGACATCATTTGCATCGACCCGGCGGGCAGCCGGCTGGAATGCGCAAAGGCTGTGTCACGTTTGCTGAAACCCGGCGGGTTCATCATTCTCGACAATTCGGAATGGTATCCAAACACCGCCAACTATCTGCGCAGTCTCGACCTGATCGAAATCGACATGTTCGACTTCCGGGCGTTGCGCCATTACCGAACCACGACGTCGCTTTTCCTGCACCCTGAATTCAGGCCCCGCCCGCGCGACAAACGCATGCCAGCCGTGCCGATCGGCGGCCGGGGCATCCCCGCCCATGGCTGGGACTGAGGGCGCTCAGGCGTTTTCAACCCGTATTTTTTCAATCAACGCCGGATCATTGAGTTCGATCCACAGCGTATTCGCCGCGGCGATGATGTTGCGATCCTCATCAAGCAGGACGGATGACGAATAATGCTTGCGCCCCTCCTCGCCCGTCCGCCAGGCGGCGACGATCAGGCGGTCACCCGGTTCGGGGCGCCGGAAAATCTCCGCAGCCATGCGCCCCAGCAGGGTCATGCGGTTTCCCACGCGCAGGGCGTAGGCGGTCGGGCAATCAAGCGCCGCCCATAAAAACTCCGGGCGCACAAGCCCGTCATCGCCGGCAAGGTCCGCCGCCGGGGTCCAGAAATCAGCGTTGACGGAACTGTCCGGCGCCGCGCCAGAAAAAATCCTGAGCCCGTCGCCGGCGCCACGCTTCGTTCCGCACACAAAGCAATAGGGAATGAGATGCGCGTTGCCGAAAGTTTCCAGAAAGTCATCATGGGCCTGCGCGACGGCCTCGTCGTCAGGAATCGGCGGCGGCGCGACATGGACCGTCGCCGGTTCGATTTTCGCAATCACCATATCGCCGGAGACCGCTTCAAAAACGCCCTCTCCCGCTTCACGCAAGCTGAGCGGGGTGTCGAGCGGCGGCGGCGCCTTCAGCATCACCGCCGCGGGCCCGTCGACCGCTTGCGCAAAAAGCCCGGCGGAATAACCGCCATTGCCCGACGTTTTAGGACCGCAAAACCGTTTGCCGATTACGATGCTGCGCGCGGCATCCGTCATATCGCTCTCCCGCTATTGGAAACGCGGCGCATCTTCGCGCGTCAGGCGATAGATGAGAAGCGCGGCGCGCGCCGTGGCGGCCTTGACCGAAGGAATATCGAGCCATTCTTCCGGCGTGTGGCCGCGCCCGCCGCTGGGGCCGAGCCCATCCATCGAAGCGGCGACATAAGGCGCGGCGAAAGAAATATCGGCCGCGCCGCGTTTTGACGGATCATTGCCCGTCAACGGCCCTTGCCCCAACGCCTCACTGACGTCCGATACAATCGCCAGAAGCGCCTCATTACCGTCCGTCGGGGTCATCGCCGGATAGCTGTCTTCGAACGTGATTTCGGCGCCGGTTTTCGGTCGGTGATCGGCAACAATCTCGCGCATTTTTTCGCGCGCGGATTCTTTCTGTTCTTCCGAAATGAACCGCAAGCCGCCATCGACCACGGCTTTCTGGGCGACGACATTGGTCTTGCCGAAGGCGGCGCCGCGGGTGGCGTCCTTGTCATATTGCACATCCGTGCCGCCGACGATCACGCCGGGATTGAAAGTAAGATATTCCTCTTCCGCCAGGGCTTCGTAAATTTCATCAAGAATGCGCGCCATTTCGAAAATGGCGCCGGCGCCCACATCTTCGGAGAAGATGCCGCTGGAATGCGCGCGCACGCCGGTGGTTGTCAGCGTCCAGCCGGAAGAACCACGCCGGGATGTCACCACTTCACCGTCCCCGCCGCCTTCAAAATTAAGCGCCACATCGGCGCGTTTCGCCGCCTTGATCAGCGCCTTGCGGGAGATATCGATGGGCTTGCCGCTCATCTCTTCATCGCCGGTCATGATGACGGTGATCGCCGCATCGCCGAGAAGATCAAGATCATCGAGCGCCTTCAGCGCATAGAGGAGGACAATGTCGCCGCCTTTCATGTCGACAACGCCCGGCCCCGTAGCGATATCACCGTCGCGGCGCCATTCGAGAAAATCGCCGTCTTTGGCGAAGACCGTATCGAGATGGCCGATCAGCAAAAGCCGGGCGCCCGTATCGCCTTTCTTAACCGCCTTGAAATGGCCGGCGCGATTGACGCCATCCTGGTCGAGCCAGTCGACCGTGAAGCCCAGCGCCTCAAACGGTTCGGTCAAGGCGTGGCCAACCTCGCGCACGCCCTCATGATTCATCGTGCCGGAGTTCATGTTCACAATCTCTTCGAGCATGGTCAGCGACGCGTCGAAATTTTCGTCGACGCGCGCGACGATCGCCGCTTCCTCTTCGGCGAGTGCGCCAACATCTGACGCAGGCGTCTCCTGGGCGACGACAGCGAGCGGAAACAGGGCGAGGCAGAAAACAGCAATGATGATTTTCACGGGAACAAAAGACTCCTATGGGATCCGGGGCCGGCAGCATGCCGGTATCCGCGCCGATTGCAAAGGTCGCCTTTATTCCACCCAAAGGCCGCGCGTCTTGTGCCAGTCCTCGATGCTTTCCTTCGGGTAATGATCGAAATGCTGATCGTCAGGGCCAATCTCCGGCGTCACCCAGCTCGCTTTGTCTTTGAGAAGGCAATGCACCAGCGACGGCGGCGTTGGCAGCTCCGTGTCAATTGCAGATGCGTGAGGATGCACAAGGTCAGGCCAGTGAGGGTCGTAAAGCCAGAGCGCGGTTCCGCATTTTTTGCAGAAATTGCGCTCGCCGGAGCTTGTCACCGATTTTCCGCCGCGGTCGACGACAGCGTTGTAAACGCCAATATGCTTTTTTCCCTCGACCTTCAGCGTGGCGTTCAACGCACCGAGATTGATGGCGTAACCGCCGCCGCCCGCTGTCTTGCGACAAATGCTGCAATAGCATCGCTGATAGGGAACCGGCGTATGGCTGTCCACGGTGAAGCTGACGGCGCCGCAACGGCACCCGCCCTTAAGCGTCATTGGCATTTCCCGCCTCCTTTGCCGCGTCAGTTCGGCGCGGTCTGTTTTTCTTTCGTCACAACGCCGATGACCGGCCCCATGGCGGCGCCGGGATCATTACGGTCAAGCTCCGGCGCATAAAGACGCGAGATAGTCCCATCGAGATAAAGGGCGTTCGGTGTTTTCAGGACATCGCGAAAGTAAGATGCAAAGTCGTAAAACCTGACTGGGCTGTCAGCCAGCGCGAAGATCACCTCGCCCCCTTCAGTGACGCCGACGCCGTTGCGGCGTTTCAGCGACTGCGAATCGGGGAGAAAGCGCGGATGGATTTCGCCATCGATGACGAGCATGGGGCCCGACTGGGTGGCGTATTTCACCTCCTGATCGCTCGATGCGAAGATGGAGGCCTCCTGAACACCCGCCGCGCCCGCGTCATCGATGAAAAACACGCCATTGGGCTTCAGATGAAAATTGCCGGGCCCGTCATTCGCGTTCAACGCCGCCAGCTCTTCACCCTCTTCGACGAAGAGCCCGACCGGCCTTCGGTCTTCATGATACATCCCGGCGTTCATGGCGAAGACAAGGCGTTCTCCTTGCGCCGCCAGCGCGTCTTTCACCCAGTTGAAATGGCCATAAGGTTCACCTTCAGCACTATTGAGGAACAGCCGGATATCGTCCGTCGCGGGATCAAAACGGCAGACGACATAATCAACGGCCTCGTACCGCGCCGCCTCACAAGCTTCGGCTTGTCCCGCCACAAAGGCGGCGCCAATGAGTGTGGATAAGATCAACGTCCTCATTTACGTCCTCTCCGCCCAACCGTCCGATCATCGCTGCAAAGCATATGACAAGCTGTTCAAGACGAAAATGGGGCTAAGAAAAAGACTGGAATCCCGTTCGCCGCGATGCGGCCAAAGCGCGTCACGAAACGGGCATGCGCGTCAGCTTTGCTGACAGAGTTGAAACACAAACGACACCGGGCGTAACCCGCTCTCCTCATCGCCGCTTAAGCTTTTAGATCCAGCGATGAGGAAATCGGCTTTAGCCCCTCCCCCTGCTTTAAGGTGAGAGGCCTGTTGCGGCTCCGTTCCTGCGCCGGCATGACCCGGATCAGGTTCAAAGGGTTCGTCTCAGTCCCAATTGCCCTGGCTCCCTGGCGCACATTGCTCGCGACCGGAAGGGTCGTGGAGTTGCGCGTCGCACAAGCCGTCGCTCTTTGGCGACAGGCGGGACGCCCCTCGGAACAGAAATAAGCGTGACTCAAACAGGGCGAAAACGCAAGCAAAATCGGCGTGCGTTACAAACTCACAATGTCTTTTGCGGCGCTCATCTTCAGGGCCGAGAGCCGCTCAAAATCGTTTGTTCTGTATAAGGATTAATCGCCGTCAATCGCTTCATTGCGCGCGGCGATAGCGATCGCCTGCGCGATCGCGCTGCGCATGGCGTTCTTGTCATAACTCACCGTAAGGCTGTCGAGAATCTCGCCCGTCTCGCGATCCACAAGCAGGGTGAATCCGGTTGCGCCTTTGAACCGGGGATAGATCTGTTCCAGCCCCTCCGCGCGCGCCTGGTCTTCGATGTCGCCGCGTTCGCCGAAAGTGAAATCAAGCTCCACGAACTTAACCGGCTTGTCGGCGAAATCCGGCATCACTTCGGCAAGGCGCGGCTTTAAAATCTTGCAGGAGGAACACCAGGCGGATGAGAATGTCGCGGCGATCACTTCGGGCTCTCTGTCGAGCGTGTAATCGGCGCCGCTCGCCGCATCGCGGCCCGTCAGCGCGAACACAGCCAGGCCGATAACCAAGACAGCTGGAAAAATAAAAGTTTTGACCCGCTTCATGAGTGATCCTTTCCAGGCCATTCTAGTCAGTGCATCTTTGTCGCGCCAGTAAGACCTTTCTCACGATGACGGGAGCTGGCCTGCCCTCACGGCCGGCGAAAAGATGGGGCGGCGACAGCGAGGAGGGAGGATCCTATGATCCTGAGGCGATCTCGCCCGCCATGGCGGCCCTTCCCGCCCGCGCCGCCGGAACTGTAAAAGCGAAAAAGAGCTGAAATTAATCCTGAAACGGATCGCGCATCAGGATGACGTCATCGCGCTCGGGGCTGGTTGAGACCAGCGCCACCGGCGTTTCGATCAACTCCTCGATCCGGCGAACATATTTCACCGCTTCGGCCGGTAGGTCGGCCCAGCTCCGCGCCTTTTCTGTGGAGCCCGACCAGCCTTCCATGACTTCATAGACCGGCTCGGCGCCAGCCTGCGCATCCATGCCCGCCGGCAAATAGTCAAATTCCTCGCCGCCGATTTTATAACCGACGCAGACTTTCAGCTCTTCAAAACCGTCCAGCACATCGAGTTTCGTCAACGCGATGCCGTCGACGCCGGCGATCTTCAGGGACTGGCGCACGAGACAGGCGTCGAACCAACCGCAACGGCGCTGGCGGCCCGTCACCGTGCCGAATTCATGGCCGCGCTCGCCAAGACGTTTGCCGACAGCGTCGTGAAGCTCTGTCGGAAACGGGCCTTCGCCGACGCGGGTCGTATAGGCTTTGACGATGCCGAGCACATAATTGACAGAGCGCGGGCCCATGCCGGAGCCGGTCGCCGCCTGTCCCGCCACGGTATTGGACGAGGTGACATAGGGATAAGTGCCGTGATCGACGTCGAGGAGCATGCCTTGCGCGCCCTCGAACAAAATCCGCTTGCCGCCCTTATGCGCAAGATCAAGCTCGCGCCAGACAGGCCGGATGAACGGCGTCACTTTCGGTGCGATCTCTTTTAATTGAGCGACCAGCGCATCGGGCTCAAGCTCCGCTGCGCCAAACCCACGGCGCAGGGCGTTGTGGTGAACCAGCAGATTTTCAACTTTCGCCGCCAGCGTTTCGGGATTGGCGAGATCAATAACGCGCAAGCCCCGGCGCCCGGCCTTGTCTTCATAAGCCGGGCCGATGCCGCGCTTGGTCGTGCCGATCTTGACGCCGGAAGCCGAACTCTCGCGCATGGCGTCGAGTTCCTGATGGACAGGCAGGATCAGCGTCGCGTTTTCTGCGATCATCAGATTGTCGGGCGTCACCTCGACGCCCTGTTCCTTGATGCGGCCGATTTCCGCAAGCAGCGCGAACGGATCGACGACAACGCCGGCGCCGATCACCCCGACGCAGCCCTTGCGAACAACGCCCGACGGCAACAGCGAGAGTTTATAGACGGCGCCGTCAATGACGAGCGTATGGCCGGCGTTATGGCCGCCCTGAAAACGGACAACCACATCGGCCCGCGCCGACAGCCAGTCCACAATCTTGCCCTTGCCCTCGTCGCCCCACTGCGCGCCGACGACCGCCACATCCGCCATATTGGTCTCCGAAATTCCTGATAATGCGGGCGCACCATAGGGCTTTCGGAGGCCCGGTCAACGCAGGAAGCGAGGGTTTGCCAGCCCATGGACTTCGCTGGCAGGATTGCGCGAGAAAGACGCTGGAACGGCGCGCGAAGGGGCGAGGGCATGACCGTCGAAATGATCAATCTGCTGCAATGGGTGCTCGCTTCGGCGAGCCTGACTGCCGGACTGATTCTCTCACCGCGCAGGCGCCTGCGCGCGCTCGCTGCGCTTCTCATTCTGTTTTCAGTCCATATGCTCTTCAATGCACTGGAAGAAACACGCCTTCTCCCGGGCGCTATTCTCATCACGCCAGCATTCGGCCTTGTGTATGGGCCGCTGTTTTATGTTTTCGTAAGGCGACTGATCTTCGCAGACGGCCATGACTGGCGGCGGGTTTATCCCCATTTCATTCCAGCGCTGATCGCCCTCCCCCTCGCCCAGTGGTTTGGCTTTATTCATCTTGCGGCGCTGGCAAGCCTTATCACCTATGGCGTGCTCACTATCCGGCTCATCGGCCGTTACCACGCCGAGACCGCCTCGACCCGCTCCGACGCGGCGTCGATCCGACTGAACTGGATCACCCAGGTCTTTGCCGGATTTGCCGCACTAACCGTAATCGACGCCCTACGCATGTTCA
>JAUIEG010000670.1 GCA_030428745.1 Alphaproteobacteria bacterium | reverse complement strand
CGGCATTTGGATAAGCGACCCGACCTGGCCAATACATGCGCCCATTTTTAAGGCGGCCGGTCTCCAGGTTCGGAACTACCCATATTACAAGACAGGCGAGGCGGGCGTCTTGTGGGACGAAATGACCGCTACATTATCCGGCATCGGCCCGTCCGACGCGCTTTTGCTTCACGGCTGTTGCCATAATCCCAGCGGCGCTGATCTGTCTCAAGATCAGTGGAGATTGCTTTCAGAGCTTCTGAAGAAAAGAGGGGCTGTTCCGTTTATCGATGTCGCCTATGCTGGGCTGGGCGAAACGTTTGACAGCGATCTCGCAGGGCTTCGGCTTATGACCGAAATGGTCGAGGAAGCTGTCGTGGCCGTCTCCTGTTCGAAAAGTTTCGGCCTTTATCGGGAGAGGACGGGCGCGCTCTATTTTTCGGGCGGCGGCGAACGCAATGTTTCTGCGGCCCTCTCAAACGCAGTTTATATGGCGCGAACAAACTATTCGATGCCGCCTGATCATGGCGCGGCGATTGTCGCGAAAATTCTGTCGGACGGCGACCTTGAAGGGATCTGGCGAGCCGAACTGATCGGCATGTGCGAAAAACTAAATCGCCGCCGTGCACAGCTCGCGGATTTAGCTGAAGAAAACGGCCTGAACTGGAGCTTTATTCGCCAGCAGAAGGGAATGTTTTCGCTCCTCCCGATAACGCCTGCGCAAAACAAAAAGCTGAGAGAAGAGTACGCCGTTTATATGCCGGATGATGGCCGGATAAACATCGCCGGTCTTTCGGAGCGCGGCTGCAGGCATCTCGTTGAAAGTGTGAACGCTGTAAGAGCTTGCTCGAACTGACTGCTGGCGCTGTTGCCGCCGAGCTCTTTGCTCTTTTTTCTGAAGTTGGCCTTCGGTGAAGCGGAGTTGCTTGGCGGCGTGTTTCCGACTCAATCCTCGCGCCATCCGCTGGACTCTCTATTTCTATGAAATCAATGCGTGGCGACAATAGCGCGTGATCAAAATGAGTTCAGAAAACTAGTGCATGAAAGATTCTGCCAACATCATATATTGAAGAATATTATAAAATTACCAATGCAACATCATTCGAAATGATGGGGTCGGGTGTTCAAGTCACCTATGCTGCACCACTTTCTCCCAAAAAATGCGCCGCCTCGAAATTTTTTACAACGGAGTTCCGATGCGCCGCTTTCTAGTGTGAAGGCGCGTCGCCTGAATTGACCCAAAGGGCGCAAATTTTGGAGGATTGCGCGCGTCGTTCATTCGCGCCTTGTGTCTACAAGCCATTCGTTTGAAGTTGCCTGAAAACGTTCCGAAAGTGGAGGATGGCGATGACGGCTCTGAATATCGGCAAGACGTTGGCGGTTTTGTTTTCTTGCGCCTTTATCGTTGGGTGTTCGCGTATGTCGGAAACGGATGCGCCGCAGCCGCCCAGTGTCACGACGCAGGAGCAGGCGGAAGGCGTCAATGAGTTGGCTCGTGAGGTTGACCGCGTTGAGTCTCTGCGCGCAGTGAAGGATTTGCAGCGCAGTTATGCGCAATACGGTCAGTTCGGATTGTGGGCCGACATGGCCACGCTTTTCTCAGAAAACGCCAGCATCAAATGGGGCGATCAACAGATCGGCGGCGACGCCGTTGAAGGCTGGTTGCAGGAAAGAGGAGCTGAAGTTTCAAACCTTGCTCCCGGCGCGCTCAATACGGAACTGATCGACCAGCCGCTGATCAATTTGTCTGTTGACGGTGACAGCGCCAAGGGCCGCTGGATGAGCCTGGCTTTTAAGGGTGATGGCAAGGGGAAAGCCTGGTTCGAGGGCGGTCTTTATGAGAACGACTATGTCCGCGAAGACGGTGTCTGGAAAATCGCCGTCATGCGCTATTACCCGCAATATGAAGGCCCTTATGCAAAGGGCTGGACGAATGTGGACGGGAAAGACCTGCCGATTATTCCCTATCATTTCACGATTGATGAAACCGGCATCCCTATTCCGGAACCGGAGGGACCGGCGCCGGCGTCATCGGAAACGCTCGACAGCCTCGAGCAGCGCATAGCCGCGCTGAACGACGAAGATAGCGTGCGCAATTTGCAAAACGCCTATGGCTATTATGTCGACCGCAAGATGTGGGACGATGTGATCGATCTTTTTGCGCAAGACAGCGCGGTTGAGCTTGGCGACGCCGGC
>JAUIEG010000669.1 GCA_030428745.1 Alphaproteobacteria bacterium | reverse complement strand
CATTTGCGCAGCGAAGGCAACGCCCTGCTGGAAGGCATCCATGAATTGATCGAGATTGCGCGTCAGGCTGGCGTGCGGGCTGAAATCTATCACTTCAAACAGGCTGGACGCGCCAACTGGCCGAAGATCGATGCTGCGATTGCCGCGGTTGAGGCGGCGCGCGCCGAAGGTCTTGAGATTACTTCGGACATGTACACCTATAACGCATCATCAACCGGTCTCGATACGACGCTGCCGCCATGGAGCCGTGAAGGCGGGCAGGCGGAGTTTATCCGCCGACTGAAAGACCCTGAAACCCGGGCGAAAATCATCGCGGATATGCGCACTCCCACCGATCAGTGGGCGCAATATCTGGCGCAGAATGGGCCGGAAAACATCATGTTGGTGGGATTCAAGTCCGACGTCCTGAAACCGCTGACCGGCAAACGGCTTTCGGAGGTTGCCGCTGAGCGCGGAACTTCGGCGGAAGACACGATCATTGACCTGCTGATTGAGGACGACAGCCGGATTGATGCGATCTATTTCGCCATGTCGGAAGAGAACGTAAAAAAAGCGCTGGTCTTACCATGGATGAGCATCTGTTCGGATTCCCCCGCGATCGCTACGGAAGGCGTGTTTATGAAGTCCATGACCCATCCGCGCACTTATGGAAGTTTTGCCCGCCTCCTCGGCAAATATGTGCGCGAGGAAAAGACCCTGACGCTGCAAGAAGCGGTGCGCAAGATGACCTCGCTGCCGGCGCATAATCTGCGTATCGAAAAGCGTGGGCTCTTGGAGGCCGGCTATTACGCCGACATCGCCATTTTCAATCCAGAGACGATCACCGACAACGCGACCTTCGCCGAACCGCATCAATATGCGACCGGGATGGTGGACGTGTTTGTCAATGGAGAGGCGGTTCTGCGAGACGGCGAGCCGACCGGCGCGCTTCCAGGGCGGGTCGTACGCGGGCCGGGCTGGAAAGGCCGCGTCGCGCAGTAATCATTATCATTGCGCGGCGAGGAGATGCCCGCCGCTGGTCGGGTAATCTTTGTGAAACGCTGTGAGCGACAAGGCCATTTCCCGGCGCAGCCAGGCGATCAGTTTCGCTTCCGGCGAGTGTGGCGCTGGAGCGACGGGCGTCAGTACGCGATAGGCGGCGCCGATAGGAGTGGCTGCGTCAGGCGCGAGCGGCGTCAGTGTTCCGGCGCGCAGATGGTCGTAAACAAGCATGCTGCGCCCGAGCGCAACGCCTTGACCGCACAGGGCGGATCGGATTGAGACTTGCGCCAGATTGGCGAAGTGTCCGCCAAGGGCGATTTCCGGCGCAAGGCCCTGTGTTTCCAGCCAGCGCCGCCATTCCTCATTTTCCGCTGCGCCGTCCCAGGGTTCGCTGTCATGCAGCAGCGTCATATCCGCCAGCATGTCGGGCATGGCGCCGTTCTGATGAAGGGTTAGATATGCTGGCGCACATACGGGCATCAGGATTTCTTCGATGATCTCTTCCACATGGAAATCGTCGTGGCGTCCGTCATCATAACGGATCGCCACATTGATGTTTTTCGCCGCCATCTGACGGATATTCGGCGCGTCATGTTCAGCGACGATCCGGACGCAAACGCCGTCCAGCGCGTTAGTCAGCGCCGTCTGGCGCGGGGTCAGCCATTCCAGCGCCAGCGAGGGACTGCAACTGATGGTAAGCGTAGGCTCCTCGGCTTTGCGGTGGAGCATGTCGATGGTGTCGCCCATCCTTTTGTAAAGCGGCGCCAGTGTTTGATAGAGTTCTCGGCCATGAGCGGTCAGTTCGAAAGACGAGGCGTTACGCTTCAACAAAGCGAAGCCAAGCGCTTTTTCGAGCGTTGAGATGCGCTGGCTGACGGCGCTTTGTGTGAGATGAAGTTCGGCGGCGGCCTGGGTGAAGGAGCAACAGCGAACCACCATTTCGAAGACATACAGATTTGCAGCTTGCTGCGGGCTGATCGGCGTCTGGCTCATTAGATAATCTTATCCTCGCCCTTAAGAATTAGAATTTGCACGGAGCTTGCAATTTTGATGGTATACCAAACGAATATGAGCTGAGCGAGAAAATAATCCCATGACGAGGGCGGATGAGGCATCGGCAATGGCGGGCGGACGGTCGTTCTGGATCAACCGGAAGCTGCGTCCCTGGCGGGATGTCGAGGAAAAATCGCCCCTCAC
>JAUIEG010000027.1 GCA_030428745.1 Alphaproteobacteria bacterium | reverse complement strand
AAGAATCTGTCCGATGCCGCCGCCTACATGCAGTGTTTGACCGGTGACATAGGAGCCGGCTTCGGAGGCAAGGAACTGAACGGGCCCGATAATTTCGTCAGGCTCGCCAAAACGCCCCATCGCGATAGCCTGTTGGTAGACTTTCGCCCGCTTCGGATTGCCGGCGGTGGGCGCCGCCATATCTGTCTTGAGTACGCCCGGAGCGATCGCATTGCAGGTGATGTTATAGGGAGCGAGGTCGGCGGCGATGGCGCGCGTCATCCCTGAAACAGCCGCCTTGCTGGCGCTATAGGCGGAAAGATTGGGGCGGCCGGTTTCTCCGACATAACTTGAAAAATTGATGATGCGGCCCCATCGCTGCTCAATCATCCCTTTGGATAATTCACGGCAAAGAAGGTAGGTCGCGGTCGAATTGATGCGAAAGATGGCGTCCCAGTCGGGAAGCGTTGACTCGGGCAGCGGGGACCAGCCAGCGACGCCGGCATTGTTGACGAGAATGTCGACCGAACCGCCTTCTTTGGCGATGCGCTTAGCGGTCGCTTCAACGGCGGCTATGTCTGAAAGATCGAAAGCGACGGTGCGGGCGCTGACGCCCAGATCTTGAAACTCATGAGCCAGCTGTTGCAATTTTGCATTGTTTCGCGCCGCCAAAATAAGGTCCGCGCCAGCGCGTGCGAAGCCGCGGGCGATAGCCTCTCCTAGGCCGCGAGACGCGCCGGTAATAAACGCTGTCCGGCCTTTCAGGGAAAAGAGATCGCTCACGCCAATATCAGTCCCAGGCGACAGGAAGTTTTTTCCGCCCCCAATACATCCAGGTTTCAATGCGTTCGGTTTCGCCAACCAGCCGGAGTTTCGGCAATCGTTCGGTCAATAATCGCAGGGCGATCTGGCCCTCCATGCGGGCGAGCGGCGCGCCGATACAAAAATGCACGCCATAGCCGAAGGACAAATGTTTTTTCGATTCGCTAAGCGGCCGGTCAAGATCGAACGCGTCGGGGTATTTGAATTGCTCGGGGCAGCGATTGGCGCCAGCGATGGAGAACATCAGCTTGGCATGGTCTGGAAGGTGATGGCCGTGCATTTCGATAGGCCTTAGACTGGTGCGAAAGTGAGCAAGCACAGGCGGGTCCAGTCGCAGGCTTTCCTCAATCGCCGCTTCGATCTTGCCCGGGTCGGCGCAAACCGCGTCCCACAATTCCCGCCGTTCAAGCAGGCGCCAAACGCAATTGCTGATGAGGTTCGTTGTGGTTTCTTGCCCACCTGTCAAAAAAGTTGCGCAGATATTGACGATCTCCATATCCGTCAGGCGCCGGCCCGCGATTTTGGAGCAGACAGCGCGCGACATGAAGTCGTCCGGCACGATATCGCCAACATGGTCGGGGGTTGCGTCGTCAATGCCGGCCTTGCGCAAAAGATCGCGGCGATAATCCACCATTTCCATGCAATGGTCGTAGATCTCTTTAAAAATCGCCTTGTGCGATCCCGGTTCAGGATCGTGGAACATCAATTTCTGTAACTCGTCGCCCCAATGCTTGTAGCGTTTGTAATCCTCGGGCGGCAGGCCCAGCATGATGCACATAACCTTTGCCGGTAAAGGCAGGGCAAGATCGTCGTGCAGATCACCCGCCCCTTTGGTCTCCATCTCGTCAAGAAGCTCCGTGGCGAGGCTTTTCACCGTAGGCCTGAAAGCTTTCAAGGCCTTGGGCGTAAAGCCCGGCATCAAAAGCGCGCGAAACGCCATGTGAAACGGGGGGTCGGTGACGATGCCTGTGTCATGGGCGGTGTCTTTTGCGGCGTTGCCCCATTTGAAAGACCAGACCGGATTGTCTTGCAGAACGTGGTTTTTGATCTCGCCGTAATCGCTCGTGATCCAGTAATGGAAATCGTCGTTCTTAAACTCGTAAAACGGACATTGCCGGGCAAGCTCCGCATAAGTCTCGCCGGGATTTTCCATAGCGTCGGCTGACGTCGGATCGAATGCGAACTTTCCGGCCACAGGGATGTCTTTCAATTTGCTTCGCAGTGAGAATAGCCGACGCGGCGCGGCGCTTTCGAGGGTATTCGGTCATGCAATCGCAGGTGCGATAACCGCCCGAGCGAATAGTAAAAAGAGCGCCCCCCTAGCGGTGCGCTGCTATTTGTTGAGGCGATGAGGCAACCTACAAAAATACCGGCAGAACAACGCCATGACGGATGAAGTCGACGCTATCGTCATCGGCGCCGGGGTCATCGGGCTGGCGGTCGCGCGGGCGCTCGCACTTGCGGGAAAGCCGCCGCTGATCGTCGAAGGCGAGCCCCATTTCGGGTCGTGGACCAGCAGCCGGAACAGCGAGGTCATCCATGCGGGAATTTATTACCCGGAAGGATCGCTGAAAGCGCGGTTATGCGTCGAGGGAAAGCAAAAGCTTTATGAATTTTGTGCGGCGCGCAATGTTCCCCACAAGAAACTCGGCAAATTGATTTTCGCCCATGACGATAGTCAGCTTGACGATCTGGAAATGATCATGGCGCGCGCGGCGGCGGCGGGCGTTTGTGACCTGACCCTTTTAAGCCAAAGTCAAGCGCGGGAGATTGAGCCCGAGCTTGCGTGCAAGGCAGCGGTGCTGTCGCCGTCGACGGGGATTGTCGATAGTCATTCGCTGATGCTCGCCTTGTTAGGGGAGGCGGAAGAGCACGGGGCCATCATCGCCCCGAACAGCAAGATAGAACGCATAACAAAAGACAATGCATACTGGCGCCTGCATCTTGCCGGGGAGGAGGAGGCGATTGTCGGCGCGCCGGTGTTAATCAACAGCGCCGGGCTTGCCGCGCAAAAAATCGCGGGCGCCATCGAATCGCTCCCCAGTGCGTTTTTGCCGCCGCTCCATCTCGCGCGCGGCGTCTATTTCACCTATTCCGGTCGAACGCCGTTTTCCCATCTTATCTATCCGGCGCCGGAGCCCGGCGGGCTCGGCACGCATCTAACGCTCGATCTTTCGGGACAGGCGCGTTTCGGCCCGGATGTGGAATGGATCGATAAGATTGACTATACCGTCGATCCCAATCGTCATGCAAAGTTTACGGCTGCCGCGCGCCGGATTTGGCCGTCGCTCGATCCTGATCGGCTGCAGCCCGGCTACGCCGGTATTCGTCCCAAACTGTCTGGCCCGGGAGAGCCGGCGGCCGATTTCATGATCTCGGGGCCGGCCGACCATGATTGCGACGGGCTCGTCAATCTTTTTGGTATTGAATCTCCCGGCCTGACCGCTTCTTTGGCGATCGCAGATTATGTAGTGCAATGTCTGAAATGAACTACGATTACATTATTATCGGCGCGGGTAGCGCCGGATGTGTCCTTGCCGCACGTCTCAGCGAAGATCCATCAGCGCGCGTCTTGCTGCTTGAGGCGGGGCCGCGAGACCTGAATCCCTGGATCCATATTCCCCTCGGATATGGGAAACTTTTCAAACATCCCACGCTTAATTGGCTTTATCAAACAATGCCGGAAGCCAATTTGAACGGGCGCAATATTCCCCAACCGCGCGGCAAGGTTCTGGGCGGGTCGTCTTCGATCAACGGTCTTTTATATGTGCGCGGGCAACCGGAAGATTTTGACGAATGGGCGCGGATCGGAAATTACGGCTGGGGCTATGATGATTTGCTACCGTATTTTCGCCGGGCGGAAGACCAGGCCCGCGGCGCCGATGATTGGCACGGCGCCGGTGGTCCATTAAGCGTGTCCGATGCAACTGAACCGCATCCGATCTGTGAGGCTTATTTAGACGCCGCGGTCGAAGCAGGGTTCCACCGCAATCCCGATTTCAATGGGGCCAGCCAGGAAGGTGTTGGATATTATCAGTCGACCATGCGCAATGGGATGCGTTCCAGTGCGGCGGTCGCCTATCTTCGTCCAGTTCGGTCAAGACAAAATCTCGATATCATTACAGACGCCCTCGTCCAACGGGTCGTTTTTGACGGCAAACGCGCAAGCGCTGTCGAATGGTGCGATAAATCAGGTACGCCTCGACGCGCTGAGGCGGAAGGCGAGATTATTCTTTCCGCCGGTGCATTCGGTTCGCCGCAGCTTCTTGAATTGTCAGGTGTTGGGGATGGCGAACGTCTGAAGGGCTTGGGCGTCGAGACGATACATCATAACCCCGACGTCGGGGAGAATCTCCAAGACCATTTGCAGGTCCGGTTTGTCTACAAGTCAAAACAAAAAGTGACTTTCAATGACGACATGCGCTCTCCATTAAGAATGGCGGCCGTCGGGCTCAAATACGCACTTCAACGTCGCGGCCCCTTAACAGTGTCGGCAGGCTATGCGGGCGGTTTCTTTCGATCTGACGTCGCAGAGGATGCGCGCCCGGATATGCAGATGTTATGCATCACCTTCAGCACGACCAAAATGGGCGACAAACTTCATGATTTTTCAGGGTTTACGATTTCAGCGTGCCCGTTGCGACCGGAAAGCCGGGGAAGCGTGCATGCATTATCGCGCGATCCGTCTGCTGCTCCGGAAATAAAAGTCAATTTTCTGGCGACTGACAAGGATCGCCGCGGCATCGTCGCCGGAGCCCGGCTCATAAGGAAAGTCATGAGCCAACCCGCGATGGCCCCGTTTGTGAAAGGCGAAGAATTGCCCGGATCGCAAATTCGGTCTGAAGAAGCTTTGCTCGAATATGCAAGGGATACCGGCGGATCTCTTTATCATCCAAGCTGTAGTGCGGCTATGGGCAAGGTCGTGGATAGCTCGCTGCGGGTCATGGGCGTCGACAATCTGCGTGTCGCGGACGCGTCGATCATGCCTTCAGTCGTTTCCGGAAATACGAATGCTGCAGTCATCGCCATAGGCGAGAAGGCAGCGGACCTAATTCGCTCCAAATCGTGAGGACAAATTCGCATGTATCCAACAGTTGAGCTTTATGTCGATGGGCGGTTCATTCCTGCTGGGAAGGGAAGGGCGAGCGAGCCTATCTATAATCCGGCGAACGGTCAGGTGCTGTCGGAATTGCCCCATGCTTCAAAGGCCGAGCTTGATGAGGCGCTCGTCGCGGCGGCGCGCGCCTTTCCTTCCTGGCGTGATACATCACCGCTCGAACGAAGCGGGATTCTGCGTAAAACGGCAGAGCTGTTGCGCGAACGGATCGACGCACTCTCGGAGATCATGACGCTCGAGCAGGGAAAGCCGCTCGCCGAGTCAAAAGGCGAATGGAATCACGCAATCGAAATCTTTGAATGGTGCGCGGAAGAGGGCCGACGCGTTTACGGCCGGGTGATTCCGTCTCGTTCTTTGGCGCTGGATCACCTCACGGTCCACGAGCCGGTTGGGCCGTGCGCCGTTTTCACCCCCTGGAATTTCCCCGCTTTGACGCCTGCCCGAAAAGTGGCTGCGGCGCTCGCCGCCGGTTGCACGGTGATTATCAAAGCCTCGGAGGAAACGCCGGCTTCTGCGGTGGAGATCATGCGCGCCTTGCACGACGCAGGTCTGCCCAAAGGTTGCGCGCAACTCGTTTTGGGTGTGCCGTCCGCTGTATCGGAGCGCCTCATCGCCTCGCCGTCAATTCGGAAAGTAAGTTTCACAGGCTCAACGCCGGTCGGCAAACATCTTATGAAATTGTCGATCGACGGGTTAAAGCGCACCACGATGGAGCTCGGCGGCAACGCCCCCGTTATCATATTTGATGATGCAGATTACGATCATGCGCTGGCGACCCTGGCGGGCGGAAAATTTCGCAATGCCGGACAAGTCTGCATAAGCCCAGCACGCTATTTCGTCCATGAAAGTCTCATTGACCGATTCACTACTGACGTCGCTCAACGCGCCGCAGCGTTGCGCCTTGGCGATGGCCGCGAAAGTGATACGAATATGGGGCCCCTTGCGAATAGTCGTCGTGTGGATGCGATGGAGCGGTTTCTCGCGGATGCGGAGAGCCGCGACGGAAAGGTTCTCACCGGCGGGAAGCGTGTCGGAAACGCCGGCAATTTTTTCGAGCCGACCGTCGTGACTGGCCTAAATCAGGATGCGCTCTTATTTTCAGAAGAATGTTTCGGGCCGATCATGCCGATTGCGCCTTTCGCGACGGTTGACGAGGCGATCGAGAAAGCGAATGCGGTGGCGGCCGGCCTTGCAGGATACGCGTTTACGCGAAGCGTCGAAAACGCAAGGACGGCAATGCGCCGCATCAAAACGGGCATGGTCGGCGTCAATACGCTCGCCGTGTCATCGCCAGAAACGCCCTTTGGCGGTGTGAAGGAAAGCGGCCACGGCTATGAAGGCGGCATTGAGGGCCTTCACGCGTATCTGGATACGAAACTTGTGTCATTGTCCTGACCGGGAATGGGGCAGACGTAATCTTCTAGGAATGAAAAATGCTTCTCAGTGACAAAGGCTATCCGTCCGCGGGTGCCGGGTGGTGGGCGACCTTCATCCTCTTCCTGTTTTATGCGTTGTCATTTGTCGACAGGCAGCTCCTTAATCTGCTTGTTGAGCCTATCAAGGCTTCCCTGGGCGTCAGCGACTTTGAGATCAGCCTGCTTCAGGGCTTCACCTTCGCTGTTTTCTATACGATCTTTGGTCTCGGAATCGGGTGGCTCGTGGACAACAGGCCGCGGCGTCCGATTATCTTTATTGGCGTCGTGTTGTGGTCTATCGCCGCGGCCGGGTGTGGCCTTGCGGCGCGGTACTGGCATCTAGCCCTGACGCGCATAGGCGTCGCGGTGGGTGAGGCGTCGCTTGCGCCGGCTGCTTATTCCCTGATGAGCGATATTTTTCCGCCTCGTCGCCTGGCTCTTCCGATGTCGGTTATGGGAGCGGGCGCGCCGCTTGGCGGCGCGCTCGCGCTGATAATCGGCGGATATATTCTGGGCCTTGTTCCGCATGGTGTGGCGCTTCCCGCCATTGGCCATCTTCAAGGATGGCAATTTGCGTTTGTCGTTGTCGGCGCGCCAGGCCTTTTATTGGCGCCGCTGATCTGGACGGTGAAGCGGCCGGGTCGTCGGGGTGAGCCTTCAGAAGCGCAAACAAGGGCGCAATCAACATCATTGCTGCATGTATGGCGCTTTCTTGCTTCGCATAGACGCTTTTATACCGGGCACTTTCTCGGTTTTGGACTCTACTCGATGATCGGTTACGCCATGACATCGTGGCTTCCTACCTTTCTTATTCGACGGCATGGGTGGGGGCTGGCGGAAGCGGGCTATGCGACGGGCGCTCTGATGTTGTTTGTCAGCCTGCCCGGCAGCCTATTAATGGGATGGTTGGTTGACCGGTGGTATGCGCGCGGGCGGCATGATGCGCATCTTTTGTTCTTCGCAGGTTGTGCAATCATGCAGATGCTGTCTGTTCTAGCAGCTGTTCTTGTTGCGGATCCAAAGCTCGCCATAATTTTTCTGGCGCCGCAAATGGCGACAGCCGGGTTTACGGGCGTCGCCGCTGCTGCGCTACAAATCACAACGCCGTCGCGTATGCGCGGTCAGACATCTGCGATTTATCTGCTCGTCTTCAACCTTTTGGGTATCGGAATGGGGCCGTCGGTCGTTGCAGCTTTCACCGATTTCTTTTTTCATGAT
The DNA here is from genome assembly GCA_030428745.1 of Alphaproteobacteria bacterium. GTDB lineage: Bacteria > Pseudomonadota > Alphaproteobacteria > Caulobacterales > Parvularculaceae > Hyphococcus. The sequence goes on along the minus strand of JAUIEG010000027.1, from coordinate 4,776 downwards.
GAAATGCGTGTGGGAAGCTCATTAATTCTCACCTATGTCATCTTTGCACCAATCGCGGCCGGCCTGATGTTATACGCTGCGCCGGCTATGCGAAGGCGTGTGAACGAAGTTGAAGAAAAAGCGACATAGTTGCAATCGAACCATCGGTAACAGTACTGATTATTTCTGAGTGCAGTTAGGGTGAGTTTGTAAATTACGCGCCACTCGTTTGACGTGAGCAAAATTCATCAATGGATGCGTTAAGCTTGTTCGCAAGAGCGCGATCAGATAACTCAATATAATAACCAAGTTTCTCTGCCGTATCGAGATGAATGACAGCAGCGGAACCGTCTGGCAACGTGGCGCCCCAGGACTCAAAAATACAGTCAGCGCCGCCGGGGCGTTGTGACATTTCGTCAACGGCATACCCTAGATGAAATACTCCTTCACCGCGGGTTTTCAGCCAATCCTTTGCGGTGCTTTCGCCAAGATTGGGTTGAACGATTTCCAGATATAGTTCGCCCCATTTCGCAAAGGCGTTTTTATTGGATATGACGCCGCGCCAGTTTCGGAATCGCCCTTCATATTGTGTTTCGATGCGCAAGAATGGCCCAAGCCCAAGAAGACTGCGGTAATGCTCAATGGTCATTTCGATATCGCGGGCGACAACGCCAATTTGATATAAGTCGCCGTTAAAATTTGTCATATATCAGCCGGCTTTATGATCCGCACACAGCATCGGCCAAAGATGCGGCGGTTGGGGTAACGCTTAGAGCAACTAACCGTTTTTACGGCCACCGAAGGGGATGGCGGCCGCTTTGTCTAGTCGCGTTTTCGCCGCGCCTGCCGATCCGGCCCTGCATATACCACGAAAATGCCCCGGTTTTCGCGCATTGGGCACATTGTACTAAGCTAGTCATCGGCATCCCGATACTAAATCTGGTAAACTATCGCGTGATTTTAGCAGGTGGTAAATCTGTAAATCAGTAATGCCGAAGGGGTCATCCGTCCCGGTCGAAACCTCAGCGCGGCAATTATGAGTGATAGGGACGCCTAAAGGACGCAATGAAATGAACATAGCAGCGCTATCTCGTCCAGACGCAGATGAGTTTCTTACATTGGATTTCGAGCCTGCGGGAGAGCTCGAAGACTGTAATCATCTTCTCGACGATCACGCCGCGCTTATGCGCTTTTACGACGACAATGGATATATCCTGCTGCGCGGGGTGCTGAATATGGAATCAGTTCACGAAGCCCGCGATTCCATGCTCGAAGTTGCAGCGCGCCACGGACTGGTTCGTTCAGGTGACATCGGCGGCAAATGGACTGGTGTTGCGTTGGACTTCAAGCCGGAGGAAAGCGTCGAGTTTTCCGGCATCTCTAATCGTCTTATCGAAAAAAACCTGGATGTAATGGAGCGTGTGCTCGGAGAACCCGCTTGTACGGTCCCTATTGTCCAGTACCGCATATATCCCCCTAACGGTCCGGCGACGATGCCCCATCAGGATGGATTTTATAGCCCCGGTATTCACGACTACAAACCGGTGTGGGTGCCGCTGACGCCATGTTCCCGCGATATGGGCGGGCTTTCGCTGGCGGTTGGTCAAAACAACAGGGGATACTTTCATAACCTCGCGAAGGCTAACCCATTTCCAATGGTGAAGAGTGAAATCCCTGAGGATAGCTGGGCGACGACCAATTACATGCCTGGTGATGCCTTGTTTGTGCATCCCTACACGCCGCATGGAACGCGTCCGAATAAGTCCGACCGTTTGCGAGTGACCTTTGATACGCGCGTGCAGTCTGCCAGCCGGCCGAGTGCTTTCGTCGCTAATATCGTTTCTGCGACAAAGGATACGATCACTGTTGCTGGTGATGACGGCGAGCAAAGAACGTTTCGCGTGGACGAAAAATCCTATATCCGCATAGCTGATCCGAGCAAGCGGATAGAATTTTCAGAGTTTGTCGAATCCGCTGTCCCGGGGCGGCGCATTGTCCTGGTTTCTGACGGTGGCCAATACGCCGTCATGATGCGGAAGGCGGCGGAAGGATAAAAAGGGCGGCGGGCGGGCTACATAGCCCTTTGTATTGCGGCTTGAACTCATCCAACCTCAGTTTGTGTGCCTGGCTAGAAGGCGTTGCGGTCGTTGATCATTAAAATCGCGTCGTATTAGGAGTATGCGGTTTCCAGTTGACGGAGACTTATTCAAACCGGTCCTCATCCACCAGCTATTCGTCCTGAACAGCTTCGGCGTTGCTTCAGATTACGGACCAAAACGCGTAATGTAATTTCAATGTTCAGTTTCACATCAATTTGTCTTTCTCGCCATGTAGCGCCGAGCCCGCAGATTATCCGGTTGGCTTGCGAATAGTGTCCAAACTAGATGAATTCGATGGTTGCTCGCCAGAATTATAGTGCGGCCGCCGCTTGGCGGCGTCAGGCTCTAGGCGCGCCAATCATGCGTGATTGGCGGCCCGAAGCCGAAAAATTCTAAAGCTGAATTCGCCGTCTTCGCGTCGATTGAACTCAATCGACCGGTGAGGATCCCTGCCGCGGGCCCGCGCTGCGCGCTGGATAAGGACGCGGGGCTTCGCCCCGCGGCTTGTTTTTTATTCCCCTCGGGACAGCGGGGGCGGCGGAACGGAAGACGGGGCGAATAGCGCCGGGCGGCCGCGGCGCAACCGCTTTGGCTTTTTATCCGTCTTCGTTTTTTTTCTCATCCTACCAAACCGGTTGCGCCCCGGCCTCACGCGCCCGGCGCTTCTGCTCGCCCCGTTTCCGCCGCCCCCGCCGTCCCGGGGGAATTTGCGGCGGGAGAGGCAAGGAGCGAGCAGCCATGACAGCACTTCAGACCGCAACCGATGCGACCAGCCGCGCCGTCAAATCAAAGCGCGCGGCGAACACCAACGCGAAGCCGCGCGGGCGTTCCGGCAAGAAAAAGCCCCGGGCCGATCATTATACCGAAGTTACGGCGAAGATCGTGAAGGAACTGGAAGCCGGACGCTTTCCATGGGCGCAGCCTTGGGCGAGCCGAGGTGAAGCCGCAACGATTGCAGCAGGCCTGCCGAAGAATGCGAGCACGGGCAACACCTATTCCGGAATCAATATTCTGTTGTTGTGGGGCGCCGCCATCGAGAACGGTTTTTCAGGACAGACATGGCTGACCTACCAACAGGCGAAAGCCTTGGGCGGTTCCGTAATGAAGGGCGAGTGCGGCTCCATGGTCGTCTACGCCGATAAGTTCATTCCCAAAGACGACCAGGAGAGGGCCGCGAAAGAGGGTGACTCTCCGGGCTTCGTTCCCTTCCTGAAACGCTACATGGTCTTTAACGCCGCGCAATGCGAAGGCTTGCCCGAAGACTTGACAGCGGGCGTCAAGCCTTTGCCGGAATGCGAGACCAACGCCCGTGCCGAAAACCTCATCAAGGCGACCGGCGCCGATTTCCGGATCGGCGGCGACAGAGCGTTTTATGTGCCGTCGCAGGATTTCATCCGGGTGCCGCCGCAACCGGCCTTTTTCGAGCACATCAATTACTACCGCACCTGTTTTCATGAACTTGGCCACTGGACCGGCCACGCATCGCGCCTCAATCGCGAATTCAAGGGCCGTTATGGCTCACATGCCTACGCCCGCGAGGAACTCGTCGCCGAAATGGCGAGCGCCTTTGTCTGCGCCTCGCTTTCGATCACGCCGACCGTGCGCCATGCGGATTATCTGGGCGCATGGCTTGAGGTTTTGAAAGAGGACAACCGCGCCATCTTCAACGCGGCGTCGCTCGCCTCAAAGGCGGCGGATTTCATTCTGGCGTTCGAAGGCGGCGAACAAAAACCCGCCCCGTCAACGCAATCACGCCAAGCCTAACCCCTAACCGAAAAGGAGCCTAAGCCATGGAGCTTGCAACCATTCCCCTTGAGCAATTGAAAGTGTCAGCGTTAAATATGCGGGCGGGACGAAAGGCGCCGCCGCTGGATGATATCCTCCCTTCGATCCGCGAACGCGGCGTCCTCGTCCCGCTCATCGTCCGGCCCAACGGAATAGAAAACGAGTTCGAGATCGTTGCGGGCCGCCGCCGGTTTCTGGCGTCGTCGGCTGTCGCCAAGGAGCGGGGTGAAAGCCCGGCCTTGCCGTGTCACATTTTGGCGGCGGGCGATGACGCCGCCGCTGTCGAAGCCTCGATCCTTGAAAATACCGCCCGGCTCGAGCCTGACGAAATGCAGGAATTCGAGGCGTTCAAAAAGCTCAATGACAAGGGCAAGAGCGTCGAAGAAATCGCGCGGGTGTTCGGCGTCACGGAATTGACCGTCAAACGCCGTCTCGCGCTCGCCAATCTCATTGCGCCCATTCGCAAGGCTTACGCTGAAGACAAGATCGATGGCGGAACCATCACGGCCCTGACCCTCGCGAGCGCGGAAAAGCAGCGCGAGTGGTTCGAGATGTTCAGATCGGAGGACATGCGCGCGCCGCGCGGAAGCGCGGCGAAACGCTGGCTCTTGGGCGGCGGCGAGATCGCAACGTGCGTCGCGCTTTTTTCTCTCGACGATTATGACGGCGACATCTTCGAGGATTTGTTCGGCGAAAAATCGATATTCGCCGACGCCGAAAAATTCTGGAACTTTCAAGACGCGGCCATCGAGGCGGAACGGGAGACGCTCGCCGCCAGCGGCTGGGCGAAGGTTGCAGTTTTGCCGCGCGGGCAACACTTCTCCCGCTGGGAGTACGATCAGGCGTCCAAAAAGGAAGGCGGGGAAGTCTTCATCGAGGTGCGCCATTCGGGAGAGGTCATGATCCATAAGGG
>JAUIEG010000026.1 GCA_030428745.1 Alphaproteobacteria bacterium | reverse complement strand
ACCTTTCACAGCCGCGTTGGTCGCGCGCAAGCTTGAAGAATATGACGTTACTGATGTGGAATTGAATGTCATTGATATGAACGCCCGCTTTGAGCTTGGGCCCTTTGATATTGAATATGTCACGCTCACTCATTCCATTCCCGAACCGAGCGGCGTTATCCTGCGGACGGAATTTGGAACGGTTTTGCATACAGGCGACTGGAAAATCGATAATTCCCCTTCGCTTGGCCCCTTAACGGACAGCGGCACGATCAAGAAACTGGGCGACGATGGGCTGCTCGCGATGGTCTGTGATTCAACGAATGTCCTGTCCGCCGGCGAGTCCGGCTCAGAAACGGCGGTAAAAAAGTCCCTGACAAAACTTATCGCCGAGCAGGAAGGCCGCGTCGCAGTCACGACCTTTGCGTCCAATCTCTCCCGCGTTGTTTCCATTTGCGAAGCGGCGGCGGCGGCCGACCGAAGCGTGTGTCTGCTTGGGCGCTCCATGCTGCGCATTGTGGAAGCGGCGAGAGACGTTGGGATTTTGCCCGAGGGCTTGCGTTTTGTTGAGCCCAAGGACGCCGGTCATCTGCCGCGCCAGCATGTGCTTTATCTTTGCACCGGCAGTCAGGGAGAGCCGCGTGCTGCGCTTTCACGCATCGCCCGCAACGACCACCGCGATTTGACGCTCTCCGAAGGCGACACCGTTATCTTTTCTTCGAAAATTATTCCTGGAAATGATCGCGAGATTTATAACCTTCAAAACGATCTGGTGGAGCTCGGCGTCAAGATCATTACCGAAAAAGACGAGTTTGTTCATGTTTCAGGACATCCCTGCCGGGAGGAATTGAGAGCCATGTATGAATGGGCTCGCCCGCGTATTGCGATCCCGGTGCATGGCGAGGCGCGTCATCTTGAAGAACATGCAGAGTTCGCGCTTGAGCTTGGTGCGGAGAGATCGTTTGCGCCGCGCAACGGCGATCTCATTCGCATCGCACCCGACGGCCCCGAGCGCGTTGACGAAGTCCCGGCGGGGCGCATTTATCTCGACGGCGATGTCCTGCTACCTGACGGCGCAGCGCCGTTGCGCGAGCGCCGCAAACTTTCCTATGCTGGCGCTGTCGCGGTTTCTCTTGTGCTGGATCAAAAAGGCGCGCTTGCGGATGATGTCATCGTGGAGGGAATTGGCGTCGTCGATGACGAACAGACTGGCCCCGAGGATGCGGGGCTTGCCGACGACATCGAGGATGCGGTTCTGGGTTTGCCAAAAGCAAAGCGCGGGGACGACGAGGCTGTTATGTTGGCGGTGAAGCGCGCGGCGCGCGCCTATTATGATGATGTCTGGGGCAAGCGCCCGGTCATTATCACGCATATTCACAGGACAGGGGTATGAATCCGGCCGGCGCCGTTGTCATCTATGTGATCTGGTGGTGGATCGTTTTCCTCGCTGTCCTGCCCAGAAACGTGCAAGGACGGTGGGAAGCGCCTGACGATGGCGTTGAGGGCGCGGACCCCGGCGCCCCCACTGATCCACAATTGAAGCAGAAAGCCTGGCTTGCCACGAAAATAGCCTTTGTCTTCTGGGCGATCACCGCTGCGATCATAGTGAGTGGTGTTTTCAATTTTCGAGGTTAGATCTGGCGCTCTAACTTCCTAAAAAAATAGGATTTTCTGGCTCTTGCGTTCATACGAGGGCTAGCATAGCAACAGGTGAAGGCAATCCCATTCACCTGACTCCGGTCGCCAGCCGCGAGGGGCAGCCATGAGCGAAATCGCGCCCATTGAAGAAGAAGTGCGCCCCGACGGTGAAACGCCGGAAGGGGACGGTCAGTTCGCAGAAGACCAGACCCTTACGCCGGAATTCGTCCGCTCCGTCGCCGATGCGATTGAAGCTGAGGATGCAGAAGCCTTTGCAGGGCTTACGCGCGAGCTGCACCCTGCTGATATCGCCGACCTTATTGGCCTCCTGCATGAGGAAGACCGTGAGGCGCTGATCGGACTTTTGGGCGGCGCCTTGCCTTCGGAAGTGCTCGCCGAACTCGACGAAGACCTTCTCGAACATATCATCGAAGTCATGGAGCCGGAGAAGGTCGCTGAGGCCGTCGCCGAACTCGACACCGATGACGCGACTTTTCTCCTCGAAGATCTCGACGAAGAAAAACAGGCGGAGATTCTTTCCTTCGCGCCGCTCGAAGACCGGCTGGCTTTGCGCGCGGCCCTCGACTTCGAGGAGGAAAGCGCCGGCCGCCTCATGCAGCGCGAGTTTTTCGCGTCGCCCGCTTTCTGGACCGTGGGACAGATTATTGACCGGCTGCGCGGCACGGAAGAACTGCCGGACCGTTTTTACGAAGTGTTTGTCGTTGATCCCGCCTTCAAACCAATCGGGTCCGTTCCCTTGTCGACGCTCCTGAAGTCGCCGCGTGATACCGTGATCGAAACCATCATGACCAGTCGCGACATGCGCACGGTGCCGGTCACCATGGACCAGGAAGAAGTCGCCTATCTCTTCGAACAATATAACTTGATCTCTTCGCCGGTTGTGGATGACGCCGACCGCCTGATCGGCATGATCACGGTGGACGACGTCGTTGAGATGGTCCGTGAAGAAACCCAGGAAGACATGCTCGCACTGGGCGGCGTTGAGGCGGATACGGGGCTTAGCGACACGGTTTTCGAGACGGTGCGGTCACGCTTTTCCTGGTTGGCGATCAACCTTGCGACGGCGATTCTGGCTTCGCTCGTCATTGCGCTCTTTGACGGCGCTATCGGTCAGATTGTTGCACTGGCTGTCCTGATGCCGATTGTCGCCTCCATGGGCGGCAATGCGGGCACGCAGACCCTTACCGTTGTGGTGCGCTCGCTCGCCACAAAAGATCTGACCGCGTCCAACGCCATGCGCGTCGTCTTTCGTGAAGCGCTGGTTGGCTTGTTCAACGGAGTGCTTTTCGCCGTCATCATGGGCGTGCTCGCGGGTATCTGGTATTTTGCCAGCGGTTGGGGCGGTCAGGATGATGCGGTTCGTCTTGGACTCGTCGTCGGCGTCGCGATGATCGTGAACCTGCTTTGTGCGGGCCTTGCCGGTATTCTCGTGCCTATCGGTTTGCAGCGCGCTGGCGCCGACCCGGCGGTGTCATCCGCCGTCTTTGTAACGACGGTGACAGACGTTGTCGGGTTTTTCGTTTTCCTTGGCCTTGCTGCGGCCGTGCTTCTGCCGGGAGCGAGCTGATTTACGCCGCAGGCGGAGTTTTCCTCAGCGAGCGTTGTGTCCAGTAAACCAAGCCGCCCGCCAAGAAGATGAGGGGCAGGGTTGGTTCCGGCGCATCCACAGGCGGTTCTTCCGGCTCACATTCCTCGTCGTCGGGATTATCTTCATCGCAGGGCGGCTCCACCGGCGGAATAACCACGACCGGAGGAATTACCGGCGGCACGGCTGGCCAGCCCGGGAAGAAGGGCGGCGGCAACACCTCGACGGGCGCCGGCGGCGCCACGGGCGGTTCAGTTGGCGGAACCCGCCGCGTTTCCAGTGGGGCGACCGGATTATAACCGGCCAGCCGGGTCGGAACCGGACGGGGCGCTAAAAAGATTCAGCGGCGGCCCTCCTGGGGCCTTCGTCGCCGCAGCAACCGCAATTGACCACGATGTCATTACGGATGTCGCCCACGGCGCGCGCATACCAGGCTTCGAACTCATCATCAGTCATGGGGCCGGAATCGCTCCTGCCGCCAATCCCGCCTGTCCACAGGATCGCCAAAGCGATGATCGCAGCGGCGATAATGTTCGTGACGCCATTACCCAACATAAGTCACCTCAAACGCCCCCATGGCCATATTAACACTTTTGGCGGGTGAAAGGGGGCTCTCCCGCAAGCCTTCTCACAAGTCTTGTGCCAGAATCGGGCGGCCCCGAATCTTGTTGGACAGAATAAAATCCGTTTTATATCAATTGCTTACCATAAAAGCAGGAAGTCTGTGGAAAACCGCATCGGGACTGGCGCGCGCAAATGCGCCGCAGGACTGTGCCGTTTCGGCGCCGCGTCGGGGTGAAAATCGGCCAGATTCGCACCTCCGGCTACCCAATCGGGACCTCTCGTGGTAGGAATCGTTAACGACGTTTGATGGGGGAGTCGCGTGGGCGATCGCGCCGATAAGGCGCGGCTTCCAGAGTAAGCTCCTTGCGGGGAGCGAGGTCCAGAGGGGGTTTGAGCGGGTCTGATGCGGACGGGAGAGACCGGTCTTAATCTGATCAAGGGGTATGAGGGCCTGCGCATGTCTGCGCATTACGCCCCGACCGAACAATGGACGGTGGGCTATGGCCACACCGGTTCAGCGCGTCACGGCATGAGCGTTACCGAAGGAGACGCTGAGCATCTTCTGAAGGACGACGTCAAACCAATCGAACAATTGATCGGCGATACTGTTCGCGCGCCGCTTAATCAGAACGAACATGATGCGCTGGTTTCGCTTATCTTCAATATTGGCGAAGATAACTGGCGCCATTCGACGGTGCTGAGAAAGCTTAACGCAGGCGACAAGATCGGCGCGGCCAATGCTTTCGAGCTTTGGACCAAGGCCTTCGTCAACAATGAGCTTGCGACGCTGGACGGGCTTGTACGCCGGCGCGCGGCGGAGAAATCGCTTTTCCTGATGCCGACGGATGCTGCGCTTGTTGTTCCGTCTTCTGATGTTCAGCCTGCGTCTGAATGCGAGCCGGAATTCATTTCCGACAAGGTCTACAACGCGAAGCCGCTGGTCGATTTTGACGAGTACAAAAAGGACGCCAAGAAGTCTCTTTCGCCGGAAGAGCGCGCCGCGCGGACACGTTCGCTGTTTGCAGCGACGCAGGCGCTATCTGGCGATCCGTCCAAGATGATTATTTCGAAAGCTGAAGAGCGCGCGGATATGGGCGTTACCGTCGGCGCGCTGCTTGCGGGGCTACTCGCTTTCGCCATGACGGGCGTCGGCGCGCTGTTGCTGCTTGGTCAGGAAGCGCCGGGAATCGCGGAAGCCATGGGGCTTACCTATGACCGCTTTGCGACCATCTTTGAAAACCTCCCGATCTGGCTTTCCGGCATTGGCGCGGCGATGTCGTATTTCATCCTCTACATCCTTGTAAAACGGGCGGCGCGGCACGATCTGAAACGCCAACGGGCGCGTGACCTCGCGCGGCTGCGCGTCGCGGAATAGCCCGGCGCAAAATTTCGCCGGAATGACATTGCACTTAATAAAATTATGCGCCGGCGCCGAAAGCGTCGAAGATCTTGTCGCGCGGATCGACTATCGCTGCGGCGTCAATGAGGCTGCAGGCCATGGTCGTGTTCATGATCATGTGACGCGCATGCATCCGCGGCGTGAACAGGAGCTTCTTGACGGCGGCTCGATCTACTGGGTGATCAAGGGCGTGGTTCTCGCGCGGCAGAATATTCTTGGTTTTGAGCGGCGGACCGGCAAAGATGAGATCGAGCGGACAGCGATCCTGCTCGATCCTGCCTATGTTTTGACCGAGCCGCAGCCGCGGCGCGCCTTTCAGGGTTGGCGTTATTTGAAAGACGAGGATGCGCCGAAGGATGTAAAAACGAGGGGTGGGAAAGCGCCCCCGCCGGAATTGGGAGCGGAACTCGCGGAATTGGGGCTGTTGTAATGCAGATGATCAAGACGTTGATTATGGGTGCGGGCGCGGTTGGGGCCGCGGGCGTCGCATATGTCGCCGTACCGGGCGGTGATTCTGAACAATCCATTGCGACGGCTCCCGCCGGTTACGAAATTTGCCTCAAAGGCGATCTGAGTTTGTTCGCAGGTGTTTCGGCTAAGTGCTTTTCGCGAAATGAATTGGTGGCCCTGCGTGACCGTCAGGTGGTCGATACTGAGGGGAATCCGGTTGCTGTCTCCATGTCTCATCCGACCGATATGAGTGTCGCCGCTCAAGACTGCAGGACATGCCGCGATTATGGCGAGATGACCTTTGACGGTTGGTATGCTTTGAGCTCGCGGGACATGCGTCGTGAGGCTTATTTTGTCCGAGCGTGCGGAACGCTGGCGGCGCTCTTTAACGCCAGGCCGGCGGAAGAGTCCTTTTTCAAAGAAGGCTCGCCCGAGGCTGAAGAGGTCGCCGCGCTCGCCACGGCCATGAAATTCGGTGAGATGGGGTCCGGAGACGATATTCACGTTGAAAAAGCGCAAGGCGCTGTCTGGCGCATTTCTTCTGGCGACATGACCTGGCGGATCCATGAAATAGCCAATGCTGATTTCGACAATGACGGCGTGGAGGAGGTCATGGCGTTTACTTCCGGCGCGCCTCAAGGCGGCACTGCATCGTTCTATGATGCGGGTCTGATTGAGAAGGATACGGCCGGGGCGGCGCTCTCCTTCACGCCGATATCTTATGGACGTGACAAGGCCGCCGGGGCCGGATTGTAAGAATCACGCCATCGGCCGTTTTTCTTGCGTCTTTTTTTCCGCTTTTTCATCAAGGCATTGGACCCGGGGGGCGGGATGCTTATTATAGGTTAGCGATTCTGGATTCTCAGGGAGAAACCGGCCCTTGCCGATCATCAGACCTCTTGGCGCATTTTTGATTTTGGGACTTCTTTCAGCCTGCGCTTCTTTTTCGGGCGGCTCGGACGATATCGCTATGGGCCGCGAAAGTGACATTGACGCGGCCAACGTGCAGGTGGCGTCCCTCGAAGCCGAAGTAGCAAAACTCAAGTCACAAAACGCGCGCCTTGCCAACGAACTTCTGGCGCTCCAGCGTGAGCGTGACCAGCAGGCGGGGGGCAATGCGCCTGAACTGAAAGATCCGGAACCTGAATTGCCCCCGGCGCCTGAAATTACAGTGGGTGACGCGGCGTCGCGGCCCAATGCTGTTGTTGACGATGCAGCCTCTCCAGCGCTCGCCAAAACTGACGTGCCTGTTGAGACGGCGCCGCGGCTGGTGCAGCCCACTTTCGCGTCCAACGAAACGGTTTTTGAAAACGAGGCTGAAGGCGATATCCAAACCGAAAGCGTGCTCTTCGGCGTTCATCTTGCTTCCTATCGCAAGATGGATGAAGCCCGCACTGGCTGGCGGCAATTGCAGCGGGAAAACCCGGACGAACTCGGTCTGTTGGAACCGCGTGTTGAAGGCGTCAATGTTGAAGGGAAGGGGCGCTTTCTGCGGCTTATTGGCGGAGGCTTTGCGGCCAGAGACAAGGCGGAAGTTTTGTGCGGACAACTAAAAGCCAAAGGGCTTTTCTGTTCTGTGGCGAGTTTTGAGGGGGATCGGTTGTCGCTTGCGGAGAACGGCGACTAGTCGTTTACCGGCGGCGCGATGTCAAACGCGCGCTCATCGAACGTTACGCCCGCAAACTCGGCTGCGCCCTCATAGCGAACCACGAGTTCACCTGCTCCAAGCGAAACATAACCGAATGGAATTTTTACTTTGCGCAGGGCGGCGTCGGTGTATCCGGCGACATTGTCGCGCAGGCCGAGCAATTCCTTTTCGCCGCCTTTGGGCGTGTAGGTTACAACCAGCCTTCCGTAGCTCGACCACTCGCCTTTGGGTTCGATCGATGTTTCAAGCATCAATGTTCCGTCATCGTCGCGCAGCAGACGAACGTCTGCAATCTTCGCGTCCGCCTTGCCGCCATTGCGCAGGATAACCGGCGCCGACATGCCAAGGCTCGCATCCACCTGAAGGCCGGTGCTCGCTTTGCGAAGAGCGGAGCGTGACGCTTCTGTTTCTATCAGCAGGTGAGAGCGGCGTTCGCCCTTTGGCAGTTTCACGCCGCTTTTGATTTCGACGCGCACCGTTTGACGCGCGCCAGGTTTCAATCGAAAACTCGCCGGTGAAACCACAAGCCATGGCGCAGCGCTCAGTTCCGCGCGCAACTCCGGGTCTGCGGGATCATAGCCGGTTTCCGTCGCCGCCAAATCGGTCCAGGTAACTTTCGCGTCCAGAATTCGGTCGGAGGGGTTGGAGACGGTGAATTCTGCGACTGGTTCGTCCCGGCTCAGAACCTGACGCAGGGGCGAAAGCCCCATATCAGCGTGCGCTGCCGTCTGAACAGTGAACAGCAGCGACAGCGCCGTGAGAAGGCGCGCCAAAAGGCTATATCTCTTCGCTATCGCCATAAGCCTCAGAATCGTCTCACAGTCGAAATTACAGGGGGAGAGTTTCCCATGAGTAAGCAAAATCGATGAAAACCCGGCCTTCAGGGGCCGAGAGCGGACGCTTTCAATGACTCACGTAATCGTGCTCGGGAACGAAAAGGGCGGTTCCGGCAAATCGACGACCGCCATGCATTTGATCGTGGCGCTCCTGCGCTCTGGCAAGACGGTCGGGGCGATGGATCTCGATCTACGTCAGGGTAGTTTGACCCGATATCTGGAGAATCGGAAAAAGTTCTGCGAAAACAATGACAAAGAGCTTGTTTTTCCGAAGATTGTGACGGTTGAGCCGTCCTCTCTCGACAGTCGCGCCGAGTCCCAGAAGAAAGAGACGGAAAGCCTTAAAAATGCACTCAAATCGCTGGCAGGCTATGATTTCGTCGTAATCGACTGTCCCGGCGCGAACACGCACTTGTCGCGACTCGCCCATCTGCACGCGGATACGATTGTCACGCCGCTGAATGACAGCTTTGTGGACTTTGACCTGCTAGCCAAAGTCGATCCCGGAACGGGCAAGGTGCTCGGCCCCAGCCTTTACAGCGAAATGGTTTGGACCGCCCGCAAGCAGCGGGCGATGATGGGGGTGCGCGGCGGCATCGACTGGATCGTCATGCGCAACCGCCTGTCTGCGACCAGGGCTCGCAATAAGAAAACCATGGGAGACAAGCTTGAAGAGCTGTCTTCGCGGATCGGTTTCCGGCTGGCCCGTGGTTTTGGCGACAGGGTGATCTATCGCGAGCTCTTTCCCATCGGGCTGACTTTGCTTGATCTCGGCGGCGTCAATTCGCCGGTCCGGCTCTCCACTATGAGCCATGTAACGGCGCGCCTTGAGATTCGCTCTCTGGTGGCGTCCCTAAAACTTCCAGTGGAAGACCATCCTGCGGCTGAATCGTCTGAAGACGGCGAGAAAAAGAGCGCCGCGGCGGCCTGATCGCTATCGGGCGGCATCGCTCTTGGGTGATCGTGCGGCTATGGTCGTCTTATGTCTATAGCCCTGATCGCGCTCTTCATTGCTTTCGCAGCTGCGGGTTGGCTGCTTTTTCGTCTTGCGGGAAATCGCGAGGGGGGAGGCGAGCGGCCGATGACCATCATGAAGTTGGTCGTCTGGCTTGCTTTATCAGCGGCGCTGTTAGCGGCAAAGCTCTGGCCTTTGGCTTTCATGGTTCTACTGGCGGCGGGCGGCGTGACCGCGATAGAGGCCTGGCGCGCCCGCGCAGGTGACGCAGACACTGGTGAGGCGCCGCCGTCGTCGCCGCCGACGCGCCGGATGAGCGAGGAAGAAGCCTTGTCGGTGCTTGGTCTTAAGCCCGGCGCCAGCGCAGAGGATGTGCGCAGCGCATACCGGAAACTCATTGCGCAGCTTCATCCCGATAAAGGGGGCACGGACTACCTTGCGGCGAAGATCAACGAAGCGCGCGACCTCTTGCTGCGCCGTCTTGACGGTTGAATCTAGAGCTTATCGAACGACGGTTTGATTGTGCCCGGATAATAAGCGTTCGCCCAATGAACGATTTCGCGCAGCACCGGCCCCAACGCGCGGCCTTTTTTTGTTAGCGCATATTCATGGCGCACTGGATTTTCCTGATAGGCGGATTTCGAGATCAGGCCATGTCCTTCGAGACGCTTCAGCCGCTCGGCGAGAATGTTCGTGGTCATGTCCTCCGGTGATTTCAAAAAATCATTGTACCGGCTTACGCCACGAAAGAGATCGCGGATCACGATCAGCGACCACTTGTCTCCAACAATGTCGAGGGTCACCGCCAGTGGGCAGGGAGAACGTTTGAAATCCGGCGTCTTGGGCATGCGGGTCTCTTATGGTCACTTTTTTATTGCAAGTTACGCGCGAAGATAGTAACTTGCAAAATAAAAGTTACTAAATTGATCCGCTCATTGCAAAAGAAAAGGGAAGCTCCATGCCGCCGATTCGCGTTTATCATTCATTTCGAAGTCCCTATTCCCGGCTCGGCCTTCATATTCTGGCGCGGGAGGGGGTAGACGCCGAGCTCATCCCGTTCACAGGCCCGCCTGAAGGCGTGGCTTTCAACGATCCCACCGCAAACCCGCTGAAGCTTGCCTATTACATGCAGGATGCGCCGCGGATGACCATGCGCATGGGGCTGCCGATAAACCCGCCTCAACCTTTCGATGTGGATCTGACGGCCTCTTACAAAGCCGCTGTTGCGGCCGTGAGGGATGGCAAAGGGCTCGCCTTCGCGCTGGAAGTATCGGACGCCCGCTGGGGCAAGGGACGAGATATTTCCGATTTGTCCGTCCTTGAAGGTTGTGCGGAAAAAGCCGGTTGGGACAAGAACGCTGTCGAATTAGCGCAAGATGACCAAAGCGTCGCCGCCGAGATGAAATGTCATCGCGATCTGATTGCAGAAGATGGCGTGTTTGGCGTTCCTTTTGCAGTCATGGGCCCAAAAAAATATTGGGGTCATGATCGCTTCGGGCTGCTTGTCGAGGATATGGAGGGCTAGGCTCAGGCTACGCCCTGGCGTGTTTCTGTATCCGGGCCTTCAAGCTCGTTTTCGTCGCAAACGCGATTGCGTCCGGCGCTTTTCGCTGCGTAGAGGCAGCTATCTGCGCGTTCGATCAAGGCTTCCATTGTGTCAGATCCGTTTAGTTGCGCAACGCCCATCGACATCGTGATGACACCCAGATCTTCATCGGTTCGGCGTTTGCGCAGCCGTCGGGATTCGACGGCGCCGCGAATTCTGTCCGCTAGTTTGCGCGCATTCTCCAGCGTTGTCCCCGGCAATACGACAGCGAATTCCTCGCCGCCATAACGGGCGAGCAGGTCCATGCCTTTGACATTGGCGTTCATGACTTCCGCCACGAGCCGCAGAACCTGGTCGCCGGTCTGATGACCCCAGGTGTCGTTGAATTTCTTGAAATGATCGATATCGCCGAGCACAAGCGCCAGCGGTTCTCCATTTTCTATGGCTTCACTCATGTGTTTTTCAAGTGAACGATCGAAGGTGGCGCGATTGGCGACGCCGGTCAGCGCATCCTGCATGGCTTCGCGCTGAATGGCTTCCACATCGCGTTGCAGCGTATTTACTTCTTCTATGGATGCGGCGAGACGATCTTCAAGGTATTTGTTTTCTTCCCGCATTGTTTTGGCGACCGAAATAACGCCTTCGAGAAGAGCGCCGACTGCAGGATATTTTTCACTGGAGTCGCGAAGCTGATCGGAAATATCCGAAAGCTTTTCGGAATGGCCTTGGGCGTTTTCACCTGTCTGTTCGACAAGGTCGTAAAGATCGGTGACTTCGGTGTGAAACCGCGTCATCAGGTCGATGACATCGTTCGAAATGTCGGAATGCTGGATCAGTTTTTTGTAGAGCAGGTCCGCTTTTTCCTGCGAGACCTTTCCTTCAGAATCCATAGCCTTTTGGATATGCGCGGACAGGGAAGGGTTTTTCCCTTCAACATGCGCATACCAAAGCTCGTAATTTCGCGGTGTCGCGGCAAGGCCGGTCTTTTTCAACGCCGCCAGCGCCAATTCCGCAAACTGATGCGTTGTTTCGCTATTCACAGTCATGACGCCCCTGGATACTGCACATGGGTGTCTTTCTCCCCGTTTCGGGAGAAACTAGGCGACTGCAGTAAAGGATTGCCTAAAGAGCCTGATGCGGCTGTAGGCAAATCCTTTATAAGCTGACCTTAATCAGAAGTTAACGGGCGACTTCGCGCATCAGGAAGGCCGGGACATGATCGCCCAGCCCAACAACGGCCTCTTCGCGGCGCCGCGAGCTGCGCGCCTCTCCGTTATTGCGACGGCGGGATGGTGTACGAGCCTCATTGCGCTGCGGCTGCTTCTTCGGCGCGTCGTCTTCGGCGGATTTGGCGTCGTTTTCAGCAGGTTTCTCCGCTTCCGCCGCCACTTCATTTTCAGGCTTGGGCTCAGGCGTGGGCTCAGACTTGCGGCCGTCGCGGCGGGAAGACGACCGCCGTCCGCGGCTCTCTTTCGCATCCTTGCCGCCGCGGGAGCGGCTTTCGGACACGGGATTTTCTTCGAAGAATTTCGAGAAGTCGAGCGCCTCGATTTCTTCAGCGCCGATGGTTTTCAAGATGGCGTCATAATGTTTGCCGTCTGCGGGGGTCACCAGCATCATCGCGGCGCCTTTCAGTCCAGCGCGCCCTGTGCGTCCGATACGGTGCACATAGTCGTCAGAATGAATTGGCACGTCGTAATTGAATACATGGCTGACAGCGGGAATATCGAGC
>JAUIEG010000668.1 GCA_030428745.1 Alphaproteobacteria bacterium | reverse complement strand
GTTTGTTCTTTCCACGGCCAGTTTTTAGGATGCTCGCAGCGATATTCCGTATCGGCGACTTTATCGCGCGCCTGACGATTTTCGTCGAAAGAAAAAACCTGGGCGCCAGATTTCGCCAGCGCTTCGCAGGTCGCGACGCCGGAAAGGCCGAGACCGAAGACGCCAAATTTTTTCTTCTTTACGTCAGGGATCAGGATCATATCGGCCTTACCGCAATTTCAAGGTTGCAAGGCCGATCATCGCAAGCACGAAGGCGATGATCCAGAAGCGAATGACGATAGTGGATTCTTTCCAGCCAAGCTGCTCGAAATGATGATGGATCGGCGCCATACGGAAGACACGCTTGCCCGTAAGCTTGAATGACGCGATCTGGATCATCACCGACAAACCCTCCAGCACAAAAAGGCCGCCAACGATGGCGAGCACAATCTCGTGTTTTGCCGCGACGGCGATCGTGCCGATGGCGCCGCCCAGCGCCAGCGACCCTGTATCGCCCATGAAGATCGCCGCAGGCGGCGCATTGTACCAGAGAAAACCGAGCCCGGCGCCAATGATGGCGCCGCAAATCACGGTCAACTCGCCAACGCCCGGCACAAACGGAACGCCGAGATAGTTGGCGTAGATAGCGTTGCCCACAAGATAGGCGATAAGGGCGTAGGCGCCCGCCGCGATCATCACCGGCACGGTCGCAAGCCCGTCGAGCCCGTCGGTGAGGTTGACCGTGTTCGAAGCGCCGACAATGACGAACGCAGCAAAAGGAATAATGAAAATACCCAAGGGCACGCCCGGCGCCTTGAACCAGTTCTCAAAGATGGCGAGCGGCACAAACGGAACCCCGACCGATGTCGCCAGCCCCGCCGGGGCGTCCGGCGCCTGGGAAAGGGCGTCCATGCACATCCAGGCGGCGAGCAGCGCCACAGCGAACTGGACAAGAAGCTTCAGGCTGCCGACGACGCCGTCCGACGATTGCTTCGTCACTTTCATATAGTCGTCGATGAACCCAAGCGCGCCAAAGGCGAGCGTAACGCCCATAACGATCCAGACATAAATGTTGTCGAGGCGCGCCCAGAGAAAAGTGGCGATTGTGAGCGATAACAAAATCAGGATGCCGCCCATGGTGGGCGTGCCGGCTTTTTCGATGATATGCGTTTGCGGACCGTCCGTGCGGATCGGTTGCCCCCGTCCTTGCTTTCGGCGCATCCAACGGATCAGGGACGGTCCCATCAGAAACGAAATGATCAACGCCGTCATCACCGCGCCGCCTGTGCGGAACGTCAGGTAATTGAAGAGGTTGAAAAGTTGGAACTGATCCGCAAGCGGGGTCAGCAGATGATACAACATTTAAGTCCGGCTTTCCTTGTTTTCTTCTTTGTGGCCGCTTTGTTTCAACGCGCGCGCGACGGCGCTCACTTTCGATGCGTTCGATCCCTTGACCATGACGACATCTCCGGGAGCGATAGCATCGAGCACTGGCCCCACAAGGCCGACGGCGTCGCCGGCGTGAAGGCCGCGCATGTCAGGCGGCAGCGCATCCCAGAGATGGCGCATCAATTGGCCCGCTCCGTAAACCCGGTCAACCTTCGCCGCAACAAGTTCGCTTACAAGTTTTTCATGCAGGGCGGCGCTTTCCGGCCCTAGCTCCAGCATTTCGCCAAGAATGGCGATCCGCCGCCCGCCCCCTTCCGGATTTCCCTCGCCCGGTTCGGACGCGCCGAGAAGACCGATGGCCGCCGCCATGGAAGCCGGATTGGCGTTGTAGCTTTCATCGATCAGGATCGCCGTTCCGCCTTCGACGGCGATGACGGTTCGGGCCCCGCGCCCTTCCGCCGGGCTGATATTGGCAAGCGCCCGAATAGCTCCGTCCAGAGGGCAGCGTCAGCGGCGGCGAGCGCCGCGAGCATGTTGCCCGCCTGATGACGGCCGGGAACGCCGGCGAAAAACTCGACAGTCTCGCCTTTGATCTTCGCTTTCAGTTTCGCCCCGGCGCCTTCCGCCGTGTAATCAAGAAGCTGGAAGTCGGCGCCGTCTTTTTCTCCAAAGGAAATGAAACTCGCGGCGCCCGCCTCCTCCGCGCGTTTTTTGAGAAGCGGAAAGAATTCATTATCAAAGGGCAACACCGCGACGCCGCCGGGCGCCAACCCGGAGAAGATTTCCGCCTTCGCTTCGGCGATCTCTTCGACTGATT
>JAUIEG010000025.1 GCA_030428745.1 Alphaproteobacteria bacterium | reverse complement strand
TGAGACATACGCACTCCTCTTTCCTAGGCGCAGAAAATAGGAGTTCAGCCATGCACAAGACAAGACTAATCCGCACAAGGAGTAATGTTATCGCGCGTGGATGTTATAAAGAAACAACTCAGCTCGCATGAATCAGCACAGCAACAAGAAGCGCCGTTTCTTCTCCGCGATTGACCCAGCCGTGATTTGTGGCGCGCTGAATCACTACGTCGCCAGGCTTTAATCCCACCGCCTCACTACCATCGAGCAGCAAATCCACCGCGCCTTTCACCAGCACGATGACATCCAGCGATTGGGTTTTGTGCATCGATGGGTGACGCGCCGTGTCCACGCGGCAATGGGCGGCGCCAACCGCGCCGAATCCGAAAGCAGCTGCGGCTTCAAGTTCCTCGGCGGTTTTTGCTTTATCTTCGGGTGCAATCGTGAACCAGCGCACTTTGACCGAGCCGGGATCAGGCTCTAACCGCAGATCAGCGTCCGCGAGCCGGTCCGTTGCATCAAGCAGCTTGTCTGGATCAACGTCCGCTGACCAGATTTCCGCCAGCCCCGCCTCTTCCAGGGCAATCAGCTTCGCCGCTTCGCCATCGATCAAAATACGTGAACGGCCTTCTTTATCGTTGTCAGTAATGACCCGGCGGAGCGATTGCCAATCCACGTTTATTCGGCGTTCGACGACGAGATACGCGTAACGACATCGCTGGCGTCATAGTAATAATCGCCGTCTTCCGGCGGATCCCCCTCACCCATCAACACTTCAAGACGCGTCGTGAAATAATCCCGACCGCCAATCGTGCCAAGGTCGCCGCTGACGCCAACACCAACGCCAGTGCTGCGTCCATAAGAACCGCCTCCAACACCTGCGCCAATGCCAACGCCCCCGCGCTGTTCGCCCGTCGTGTTGCGGGCGATGACGCGGAACCAGTCATAGCCATTTTGCAGCGCCAGTTCGCCTGCACGTTTCAACGCATAATCTTCTACGAGTTCAGGCGGCATGTCGCCGGAGCCACGATAAGTGATCCGATAACGGTTGGCTTCGATCCGGGTTTCTTCATACCCAAAACCTTTCGTGTCCGCCGGACCATAACTCGCAGGCCCCACCGCAGCGCAGCCGGAAAGTGAGATGGCGGCCAGCAAAAAGGCGGCGGCGAGAATGATAAACTTGTTCATAGAAGCCTCCCGTAACTCCCATCAGGTTAGCATCCCGCCGCGCCTCGCGCAAAAGACGTCTCCCTAAAAAACACCCAGATCCCGCCCGCCGTGCGCCGCAATCGGCCGCTACGCCCTTCGCAACCGCGGGAGATCTTCATGCCTCAATCATCCAGACAATCCTCACAGCCCGATTTTGACCTCGTTATTGTGGGCGCAAGCTTCGCAGGTCTGGTGGCCGCCCGAACCGCGGCGCATCGCGGTCTTTCCGTCGCGGTCATCGACGCCAAACCGGAGCCCGGCGCGCGCGTTCGCTCCACCGGCATTCTCGTTAAAGAGGCCATCGACGAATGCGACGTGCCGGCGACGCTGACGCGAAAAATTCCGGGTGTTCGCATGTATGCCCCAAACGGCGCGCATGTCGATCTGACCGCGCCCGGCTATTTCTTTCTGGCGACGGACACTGCTGGCCTGATGCGATGGCTCGCACGAGAGGCCGCTCGCGCTGGCGCCACTCTGATGTTTGGCGCACGCTTTACGGATGCAACGATACTCACCGAACGCGTGCATCTTCATGGTCTTGATATTTCGGCGCGTTACCTTCTCGGTTCAGACGGCGCCCGGTCACGCGTGGCGGAAACATTTGGGCTTGGGCGAAACCGGGAATTTCTGATCGGCATGGAAACCGAGTATGAGGAAACACCAAGCGTCGATCCTGATTTCCTGCACTGTTTCATCGATTCCACACTCGCGCCCGGCTATCTTGGCTGGGTTGTTCCCGGCGCCGGCATGACGCAAGTCGGACTTGCAGTGTCAGAGGGACCTTTTGGCGCGGCGCGAAAGCCAAACTACGAAGCGTTTATAAAAAATATCGACCACCGCTTCGCTTTCTGGAATTGTGAAGTGTTGCGCAAGCGATCCGGGCCGATCCCCTGCGGCGGCCTCGTTTCGCCTTTGTCGACGCATCGCGTGCTCCTGACAGGCGACGCTGCGGGCCTTGTGTCCCCGCTCACCGCCGGCGGCATTCGCCTCGCCTTTCAGTATGGAAGGCGCGCGGCGTCAGCCATCGCTGACTATCTCCTTGACGGCGGCGCTGACCCGGGCGCGATCATGGCGCGCGACTATCCGCGCTTCGCTCTGAAAACCTGGATGCGGCGCTTGTGGTCCGTCGCGCCGCCCAATTTTCTTCTCAACACTATGCTTTTCACACCGCCCATGCGCGCCCTGGCCCAGCGCATCTATTTCGAGCGCAAAGGCGCGAAAGGCGCAAACAGTCCGCTATTGAGCGGCAGCCGTGATGGCGTCCTTCAAAGTGCCGGGTTTTGACGAGGGGGAAATAGTAAAATGTCGCTTGCGCGGTTCTGCCGAATCACCCAGCCTGTTCTGTTGGGGGTATAGTGTGCATAAGAGGGTCAGAATGGACCTTGTGGCGTATAGCGCCAGCCTTGTTTCTTTCAGACGGCTGGACGCCATTCCAGAGCATGACGCGACGTGGCGAAGACCCTCCAAACTCGTAAGCCCTGTAGGCGATAATGGTGCGAGATTTGAAGGCGCCCGTTTTTTCTATCCTGCACGCCGCCTGAAGGCCCATCAGTCCCCAATGTCATGGGCCTTGGTCAGCATATCGTCGAAGGCGGACAACAACTACAACCGGATTAATTGCAGCGCCGGTTCGGCGCTATCACTCAATTTGAGGAGGGGATAATGAAAACCCCATCAAAGGCGCAGATAGCGGAGTTCAAAACCCACCCTGACGATAAGCGTTTTGAATCGCTTGTCGAGAATTATGTCAGCGCCCTTTCTCGCCTACGGGAAATCGGCCGCGAAACGCCAAGCGATGCTATGCGTCAGGCGCATCTTGATCACGAAGAATCCGCGCTTCTCGGACGAAATGAGCAGTTAGTGAGTGAGGCCTGCGCCCTAAGAGCGGAAAGCCTCAGCGGCGTACGCAACAAACTCGAACTCTGGCGGATGGACGTCCTTGGCGCGACCCCTGCGGAAAACCCTTCGGACCAGCTCATTCTCTCCGTTATCGACGATCTGGAGCGATTGATCCGGCGCCAGGTCGGTTAACCCCCCTGCCGCTTTAAACCCGATCGGGACCCACGCGCACCACAGCCTTGCCGAAATTCTCACCTTTGAAGAGGCCGATGAACGCTTCGGGCGCTTTGCCCAAGCCTTCATAGACAGACTCCTGAAACTTGATTTTGCCTTGGGCGAGAAGCGGCGCGACTTCCATGGCGAACTCCATCGTCTTGTCCATATATTCCGACACGATGAAGCCGCGAATCATCACGCCGCGCCCGACGACATTGATGAGGTTTGGCGGACCGGGTTCGGGCTCCTGATTGTTGTAGCTGGCGATCATGCCGCACCACGCCATGCGCCCGCCCAGCGCTATGCAGTTAAGCGCAGCTTCTAAATGCATACCGCCGACATTTTCGAAATAGCAGTTTACGCCCTTGGGCGCAGCTTCAGCCAACGCCTTCGTCAGTTCTGCGGCATTCTTGTAATCCTTGTAGTTCAGCGCCACGTCAACGCCAGCTTCCTTTTCTAGCCAGTCGCATTTGGCTTTTGAGCCAGCAGAAGCGATCACGCGACAACCCTTGGCCTTTCCGAGCTGGCAGACAACCGATCCGACAGCGCCGGCGGCGCCGGATACAAACAGGGTCTCGCCTTCCTTTGGCTCCAGGATTTGCGTCACGCCTGACCAGGCCGTCATTCCGGGCATGCCAAGAACACCCAGATAGGCGGAAAGCGGCGCCATGCCCGGATCAACCTTCTGAGTGCGCTCGCCCTTTGAAACGTAAAACTCTTTCCAGCCCCCCAGGAAATCGACGACATAATCACCCGGCGCAAAGCCCTCGATATTCGATTCGACAATTTCAGAAACGGCGCCGCCCTCGAGCGGACGGTCGAGAGAAAATGGCGGAATATAACTTTTCACGTCCGGCCGCATGCGCCCGCGCATATAGGGATCAACGGACATCCAGACGGTGCGGCAGAGCATTTCACCCGGCCCGGGCGCCGGAACTTCGGTTTCTTTTTCTACAAAATCGCCATCGGCAGGCATACCCGCTGGATATTGTTTCAGAAAAACCGCTTTTGCTTTCCGCACGCTCATAGTCGTCTCCCTTGATGCCACCCGCTTCTTGGGTCCACGGGCTCTTTCCCCGCACCCTATGGCATTCCGGCGACCTCGCAAGAGCGTGATGCACAACGCCTCTTTTGGCCCAAATCCGCCCCCTCTCCGCCTCATTCTCGCCTTGACCCAACGGTTAATTAAATTTCGACAAGGCGGCAGGGGCCGCATGTGGTTGAGTAACAAAAGCGGATTTCACGCATACCCCCATGCGAAGGAGACTATTATGAAGAACATGATTGTGGCTTCCGGCGCGCTGATGCTCGCTGTGACGGGCTGCCAATCCACCGGCGAAGGCGCTTTTACCGGCGCTGTACTGGGCGCCGCTGGCGGCGCAATCGCTGGCGAAGTATTCGCTGGCAGCCCCGGCAAAGGCGCCGCCTATGGCGCGCTTGTTGGCGCGGCGCTGGGCGCCTATGAAGGCTGCTCGCGCGCCGGCACCTGCTGGGGCCGCGCCCGCGACAACGGATATCGCCGCTACGACCGCTATTCGGGCCGTTACTATTATGAGGACCCTGAATATGGCGACACCTATTGGGAAGACGGCTCCTTCCGCGAGTATGGCCGCAATCCCCCGCGCCGCCGCGGCTACTGATCACATCGTTTAGTTGCGTAAGCGAACGGCCCGTCTTGTCTGAGGCGGGCTGTTTGCTGTGCGCAAGATTGCATTCCGGCAATCTCTGGAACGAAGTTAAAGCCGCTTGTGTTGCCTCTCATATGCGCTCTGTGAACGGAGCGGCGAATAGGGAGCACCCCATGAAACTTTTTCTGACCTCAGCCATCAGCGGGCTAATGCTCGTTTCCGCCTGCACCCAAACCGGCACCGCAGAAAGAAATGCCGCCTACGGCGCCGCAGCAGGCGCAGCAGCCGGCGCCATCGCCGGTGAAGTGATCGCGGGCAGGCCTGGACGCGGCGCCGCTTATGGCGCTGCCATCGGCGCCGTCGGCGGCGCGATTGTTGGTTGCGAGCGTTCCAATGAATGCTGGAACCGCGCTAAGAATAATGACCGATATTACGACAATCGCGCCGGCCGGTATTATTACGTCGATCCACAATATGGCGACACCTGGTGGGAGAACGGCGAGTTTCGTTCATACGGCCCCGGCAGACCGTAGCAACTCGCACCGCACAAAGCCCGCAGCGCTTAGTCAGCCTGCGGGCGTTTGCTTTTTCCCTTGCCCATCTGGCTCAACGCAATCAGCGTCAGCGTTGGAACGAACGCATCCGCCTGCCCTGTAGGATCGGCAATCTCCCAGAAGGCAATAAGACCGGGCCAGCCCCACAAGGCGACCGCAACAACGCCTAGCACCGCGTCGAACCCCAGCTCAAAGCCCGGGATGATGATCCCCAAACGCCCGATAGTGAAATCTGCAAGGTCGAGGACGACAGCAATGAGGAGCTTGGCCATATCCGCTCTCATGCAGGCGATCCCCCTTTCGTCTGTCCGGCGATGAACGCCGCCGCCTCCCGGATCGACTTCATCGCTTCAGGAAACCGGCCCGGGAAAATCGGCCAGACATGGATAAGGCCGTTTTCCGTCACAAGTTTTGACTGCACGCCGGCGGCCACAAGCCTCTCCTGAAGCCTTGTTGAATCATCGCGCAGAACTTCGCTCTGACTTACAAAAATAAGCATGGGCGGCAGCCCCGCAAGATCGCCATAGAGCGGAGAAGCTAGCGGCGCTTTCGGGTCAGCGGCGGCGAGGTAGCGCTTGGCGCCTTCGACAATATACACCTTTTTGAACATGGCGTCGGACTTTTCGTTTTCATCGAGCGACGCGCCAGTGGTTGCGAGGTCCGTCCAGGGAGAAAGAAGCAAGGCGCCCGCAGGCATTGGAAGCCCGCGCGCCTTGATAGACAAAAGCAGCGCCAGCGCCAGTCCGCCGCCAGCGGAATCCCCGCCGATCACCAGCTTCTCAGGATCGCGCCCTTCTCCCAAAAGCCATTCATAAGCAGCCACCGCATCGTCCACCGCAGCAGGAAATGGATGTTCCGGCGCCATGCGATAATCGAGAGAAAAGACCTCTGCGCATGCCTCTTTCGCCAGAGCGTATGTGAAAGCGCTATGGGATTTCGGTGAACCAAAAACATACCCGCCCCCATGGAGATAAAGAACGGTGCGGCCAGGCTCAGCATTCTCGGCGCGATGCCATTCGCCTTTCGCCGCGCCGTCAACAATTTCGCAAACAATTCCTGCGGGCGGATGTTTCGGCGCAAGCGCATCCGCGCCATCGCGCAAGGCTTTCGCCTCCATTAAATGGATCGGTCTCGACTTGAATGTCGCCTTCATGATCCAGTTAAAAAGAACCGCCTGAATGCTCGGCATGCCGCCTCCCTTTTTTAGAAGGGTAGACGTTTCGCCCAAGCGGGAAAAGCCTCAAGGACAGCCGCTAGTTTCGATAGCGCAGACCGAAACCGACAGTCCGCGTTTCGCCGGGGAAATAGCGGTCACTTCCAAAGGCGAAATCGGCGCGTTCTGCGTAGAGCTCATTGGTGACATTCCGCACCGTGATATACGCAGCGAGCGTTTCTGTAAGCCCGGCCTCTGCACGCAGATTGAGGACATTGTGGCCCTCATATTCATGGTCATTAGCCGCGTCAGTGAAATAAGACCCCATGGAAACCCATTCCGCCTCAGCCGTAAGGCGGTCAATGGGCCGCCATTGAAGCCGCGTGTTCGCCATGACACGCGGCGCCGTATCCACGTCGTCCCCGAAACTGATCGCTTCGGTCGCATTCCCAACGGGCCGGTCAAAACGATAGGTGTGCCTTGCATAAGTGACCGCGCTTCGCAGCGTCAGCGTTTCAAAAAGCGCGATCCTGACATCCGCCTCGACACCCACATGGCGCGTCTTGCCGTCAGCAACATTGAAGCCGTCGGCGTCACGAAAGAAAAAGTTCGCCTTGTCCATAAAGAATCCGGCGAGTTCGAGGTTAACTCGTTCACCAAGACCGCCACGGAAACCAAGCTCTACCGCATCAATCTTTTCGGGGCGCGCCTGATCACCCGTTTGATTGATTTGAAGCCTGTAAAGGTCGGTCGTCTGGGGCGGCCGCGCGCCGCGCGCATAGCTGACATAAACCGACGCATCTTCACTTAATTCGTGGCGCAGCGAGAACTTCGGGCTCGCTGTAACGAATTTGTCTGTTTGATCAGGCAGCCGCAGGAAACGCCCTACAACGCCGCTGTCTGTCAAATTGTCATATTTATAGATCGTGCCGTCTACGCGAACGGCCGCACTCGCTGTTGTGCGCGGCCCCAAGGCATAATCGCCCTGAAGAAAACCGGAAGCATTCACTGCCTCAACTTCATAGTCGTAGTGGAGACCGGGCGTGTAGGAAAAAATCTGGGGCATGGACTGGAATTCAGACAGATAGCCGTCCGTGTACTCCGCGTCGACACCGGCGATCAGCGAGAGAGCGCCGGCGTCATGATATATCGCGCTCTGAACGCCAATACTTTTATGGCCGTTTTTCTCAAGGGCATTTGACGGCAGGAAATGCTGCGGGAACTCCATCTGGTTCCAGCGGGCATACGGCGTTATCTGAATGCGCGTATTCTCGCCCGCGTCGAGTCCAATCGTCGATTGCAGTCGCGCCGCCTTGGCGTCGCGATAAGCCTGCGGAAAGTTATTGGTTTTGCGCAGTTCGCGATCATTCAAGGTCGCCTCGCCGAAGATGAATCCCGCCGTTTCCTGCTCGAGATTATCGAAAGAAAATATCGTGTCGATACTGACACCGGCGTCATCATAGACATGACGAAAGGTCAATTTCTGCTGATCAAGCCCCGCATCAACGCGATACCCCTCTTCCGTCGTGACCGAGGCGCCAACTAAAAACCCATGGGCGCCACTGGCGCCGGAAACGCTGCCTTTTAATTTGTAGCGTTCCTGGGTATCGCCATAGGCTTCGGCGAAAACAGAAAAGTCTTCCGATGGCGACGGCGTCAGAACATTCACGACGCCATGGATAGCGTTGGCGCCGTAAAGCGCCCCGGAAGGCCCGCGCACGACCTCAATACGGTCCGCAATTTCATAATGGGAATCGAATAGCCCGTTGATGTTGGCGAACCCGGCAGAGCGAATGGCGACGCCGTTTTCCAGAAAAAGGAATGAACCGGCGCCGGCGCCAGACGTCAGCACGGGTGAGCGGATCGCCGTGAGTTGCTCCGCGCCTGAGCCGCGATGGAGAGTCACACCCGGCGCACGCGACAAGAGTTCGGCAATATGGTCGGCGTCCACCAGCTCGATTGTTTCAGCGGAAATCGCCGTGATGCTCTGCGGCACGTCAGACAAGGCTGTAGCGCGCCGCTCCGCCGTAACGACAACGACGTCGTCAGCCAGTGCTGGCGTCAAAAGGCTAACAGCCAAGAGAAAAACAGGAAATCCGGCAAGATTTTTCACAGGAGGGAACTCGCTTCGACTCGCGGGCCCAGCCTTACTATTTCCGCTCGTATTTCGCCACCTTTTGCGAAATCGAACCAAAGATCGAGTGGCCGTCCTTGTCTTTCATCTTGATTTCGACCGTATCACCAAATTTCATGAAGGGCGTTTTTGGCTTGCCGTCGTAAATTGTCTCAATCATACGGATTTCGGCGATGCAGGAATAGCCGTCGCCGCCCTCAACAATAGGCTTGCCAGGCCCGCCATCAAGTTTGTTGGAGACAGTGCCGGAGCCAATAATTGTCCCCGCGCCCAGGGGCCGCGACTTCGCCGCATGCGCGATCAATTGCGGAAAGTTGAAAGTGAGATCTTTGCCCGCATTCGCCTGTCCGAAGGGTTCGCCATTATACCGAACCAATAGCGGCAGGTGGATGGCGCCGCCGTCCCAGGCATCGCCCAGCGCATCGGGCGTCACCGCGACAGGTGTGAACGCCGATGACGGTTTCGATTGAAAGAAACCGAAGCCTTTGGCGAGTTCGCCGGGAATGAGCCCGCGCAGGGAAACGTCGTTTACCAGCATGACGAGGCGGATGCAGTCCTTTGCTTCGTCCGGCGTGACGCCCATGGGAACATCACCGGTGATGACGGCGATCTCCGCCTCCATGTCGATGCCCCACCCGTCATCGGTTGGCATGACGATGTCGTCGCGAGGGCCGAGAAACGAATCCGAGCCACCCTGATACATCAGCGGGTCTTCGTAAAAACTCTCTGGAACTTCGGCGCCGCGCGCTTTACGCACAAGCTCGACGTGATTGATATAGGCGGAACCATCCGCCCACTGAAAGCTGCGCGGTAAAGGCGATGAACATTCGCGTTCATGAAAGCGCTCTATGGGAACCGAGCCCGTTTCAATTCCCTGCGCCAACTCACGCAAACCGGGCTCGCATTGCTCCCAGTCATCCAGCGCCGCTTGCAGCGTTGGGGCAATGCGGGCGGCGTCCGTGTAGCGCGTCAGATCGTTGGAAACGACGACCAACCGCCCGTCGCGGCCGCTTTTCAAAGATGCTAGTTTCATTGTTCTTCCTCTTCATCGGACGCCGCGCCCAAGGCCGCGCCGCACCAGGGACAATAGCGGATCAGAATCACGTCGCGTCCGCCGTCATGCACAATAAGCGCGTACTGGTTGAGACCTTCATTATAGGCGATGAGACTGTCGGGACAGTCGAAAGGGTCATCATGCTCCGAGCAGTTCAATTCCAGCGCCGCCTGCATGGACTCGCAACACAGGCTCTCAGGATCATGATGCTGCGTACGGCGCGTCTCAGTCATTTCCGCGCCATGAGTTCACATAGTCGAGATTTTCAACTGCGCCGACGCTTTCGCCGATATTCAATGGATCACGCGTATCCACCATCACTGCATATTCGTCTGTGGCCGGTTTTTTCTGTTCCAACATGTTTTTCAGCGCCTTGGGGTGTGGCCCATGAGTAAAGCCCGAAGGATGGAATGTCATCATGCCTGCATCGATATTGTCGCGACTGAAGAAATCGCCCGCATGATAAAAAAGCACTTCATCGTAATCATCATTATTGTGGAAAAATGGCACTTTCAACGCACCCGGGTCGGTCTCGAAGGGCCGCGGGGCGAATGTGCAAACCACGAAGCGGTCGGAAAGAAAGGTCGTATGAGCCGAAGGCGGCACATGATAACGGTGCGACATGATCGGGCGGATGTCGCGCACATTAAGGCGCACCGGCGATAACTCACCATGCCAGCCGACTACATCCAGCGGATTGTAAGGGTATGTTGCGACCGAAACTTCGCCGCGTTTTTTTATTTCAACGCGCGTTTCGCCGTCTTCCGCCTGATGCTTCTTGAAGGCATCGTTGATTTGTGGCGCGTCCATGATCGCTGGGTCAAAAATCGCGTGCGGGCCCAGGATCCCTTTATCCGGCAGCGTGTAATGACTGTTGGTCGCCTCGATCATCAGGACCGACGCTGGCGATGACGGCGCGAGACGCCACATAGTCCCGCGAGGCAACATGATGTAATCGCCCGCTTCAAAATGGAGATGGCCGTAATCGCAATAGAGATCGCCCTCGCCCTCATGCACAAACAGCAACTGGTCGCCATCGCCATTGCGCGCCAGTGACGGCATGGCGCTCTCGAGTTTCCAGTATCTGAGCTCTGTCGCGTTATTGTGTAGAATGCGCGCCGCCGCCCATGGCGATGGGTTGGCGCCCTTCATGGCGGCGAGATCGAACGCGCGCGGCCGTAAAGGTCCCTCGAAGTTCACCCAGCCTGTAGGAGGCCGACGATGATGCATGAACGCGGCGGGCCCGAAAAATCCCTCCTTGGAGATTTCCCGTTCATACGTGCCTGCAGGCATATCGGCATGGGCCTGCCGCGAGGATTCGCCTTCAACCCGGCTGGGGGTAATCCATCTGCGCGCCATTAAGAGGCTCCTTCCAGATTAGGAGACGTAAAATTAGTAACATTTGTTACCATTTTGCTTTGAAGACCGCAAGCCCCCGCGTTTTTTGGAAAAGTCAGGACCGTTCTTACACATAATTCGAGCGCTAACGAGTTCGTGATTCCCCCAAACATCTCGCATTAGGGGCGAAGGCGCCTTAAGTGACGCTTGCCGAATTTCGAGGAAAATACCGATGAAGAAGACCCGCTTGTTGATTCTGGGCTCCGGGCCCGCTGGCCTCACAGCCGCTATCTATTCCGCCCGTGCAGGCCTGAAACCCGTGCTCGTCCATGGCCTCCAGCCCGGCGGCCAGATGACCATCACCACAGATGTCGAGAACTATCCCGGCTTTGCGGACGTGATTCAGGGGCCATGGCTTATGGAGCAAATGCAAAAACAAGCCGAGCATGTGGGAACCGAATTCATCAACGACCTCATCACTGATGTGGATCTTTCGAAACGCCCCTTCACGCTCACAGGCGATGGCGGCGAGACCTATGTCGCCGACACGCTCGTCATTGCAACCGGCGCTCAAGCGAAATGGCTCGGCCTTCCCTCCGAAGAAAAGTTTCAGGGCTTTGGCGTATCGGCCTGCGCGACCTGTGATGGGTTTTTCTATCGTAATAAAGACGTTCTGGTTGTCGGGGGCGGCAATACCGCCGTCGAAGAAGCGCTTTATCTTTCGGGACTAGCGAAGAAAGTAACGCTGGTTCATCGCCGTGATGAATTACGTGCGGAAAAGATTTTGCAGACACGCCTTTTCAACAAGGAAAATGTAGAGATCATCTGGGACTGCCAGCTCGATGAAATTCTCGGCGACGAAAACCCGCTCGGCGTAACGGGCGCTCGCCTCAAAAACCTCAAGACCGGCGACATGCAAGACGTCAATGTGGACGGCGTTTTCATCGCTATCGGACATAAACCGTCGACCGAGCTGTTCGAAGGCAAGCTCGCCATGAAAGATCACGGCTATCTTGTGACCCAGCCTGATTCGACAGCGACGCAGATTCCCGGCGTTTACGCCGCCGGTGATGTCACAGACGACATCTACCGTCAGGCCGTGACCGCCGCTGGCATGGGTTGCATGGCGGCGCTTGAGGCGGAAAAGTTCCTTGCTGCGGAAGAAGCTGTGCTTGAGGCCGCTGAATAGTCACGCCTCATGCGGTTGGCCGCAATTGATCATCCACTGCACGCCGAACTTGTCCGTCAACGTGCCGAAATAGGAACCCCAAAAGGTTTCCTGCAT
>JAUIEG010000667.1 GCA_030428745.1 Alphaproteobacteria bacterium | reverse complement strand
CGGCGTCCTACTGTTTGCCTCTTGTTTGTCACTCAATTTGAGACGCCGAGATGATCAATGAGGCCAGATACTTAAGAAAACGCGGCCGCTATTGGCATTATCGCCGCCGTTACCGCTTGCCCGGGCCGACGCATTTTCTATTGGGGCTGTTCCGATTGGAAATTTCTGACGCAGCAGGCGTAGGGTTCATGCGACCTCATAGGTATAGCTTCGCATGTCCGCTTTGAGGAGAGGCCGTGTAAAAACGTTTGCGGCCAGACCAGCGTAATTTTTGATTTGAATGCAGCGGGGCGGTTTCACGCTGCCTTGATCGCTGCAATGAGTTGCTTGGCGCCCATAATCGCGATCATCCGCTTTATATTGTAGGCGAGTACGCTGAGGCTCATCTCGGTTTGAACGTTCTTGAGGCCTTTCATCAGGAAGTGGGTTGCGCCCATCCATGCCTTGATCGTGCCAAAGGGGTGCTCGACGGTCCGTCTTCGAATAGTCATGGCGTCGCGTTTGCCCAGCTGATCGAGCATTTCGTCAATTACGCTCTCATGCTCCCAGCGTTTAACGCGGCGCATATTGCCGGTGGTGCAACGCGGCTTGAGATGACAAGTCTCGCACTTCGTCGTCCAATAAGAGTGAAGCGTCCGACCGTCCTCCACATTCTCAAAGCGATAGGTAAGTCTTTCTCCGGCAGGACATCGATAGACGTTTTCGGACGCAATGTAAGTAAACTCGTCCTTGCCATAACGACCCGCCGCCCGCGAGTTGGATGTAAGCGGTTTGGGTGCAAACGCCGTGACGCCATTGGCTTTACAGGCCACAATTTCCACGCCGCTGAAGTATCCGCGGTCGGCATAAACATCGAGTGTGTCCCTGCCCATGGCGGTCTTTGCCTTTGCCGCCTGCCGTGACAGATGCGCTTTATCAGAGACGATGTTCGATACCTCGTGGCTGACGATCAGATGGTGTTCAGTATCGACGGCGGACTGCACATTATATCCGACCATGCCGATATCATGGCTTGTCGCCATTGATCTGGAATCAGGGTCAGTCAGCGATACTTGATGATGCGGGGATGCAAGAACTTCAGCCTCGCGCAGTTTCAGCTCTGCAAGTTTCGCTTTCATCCCCGCCAGTTTCTCCTGCATTGAGGCGACTTTTTCTTCGGCAACGACTTCCTCGCGATCAGCGTTATCGAGGGCGTTCAGATAATGCGTAATGCTCGCCTCGACCTGATCGATGCGGCGTTTCAATTTCCCCTTGGTGAAGTTCTTTATCCGGGCATTGACCGCTTTAAATCTTGCACCGTCGATTGCAGCGATCGCGCGGACAAAAAGACCAAGCTCCCGGCACAAATCGACGAATTGCGCGCAAACCGCCTGGATGGCGGGACCGTTGTCTTTCCTGAAGTCGGCGATTGTCTTGAAGTCCGGCGCCAGTCGACCTGTCAGCCACATCAACTCGACATTGCGGCGCGCTTCGCGTTCCAGCCGCCGGCTCGATTGAATGCTGTTGAGATAGCCGTAGAGATAAATCTTCAACAGCGTCGAGGGATGGTAAGCGGGGCGGCCGGTCGCTTTCGGCTTTACGCCGTCAAATCCCAACTCGATCAGATTCAGTTCATCAATGAAAGCGTCGACGACGCGGACGGAATTTTCCTCGTCGATGTAATCTTCAAGGCTGGCGGGCAATAGCGCCTGCTGATTCCGATCTTCTCCTTCAACAAATCGGCGCATTTTGACCTCCCAAGAGACCAAAAAATGTTAATCTGATTTGCCGTTTTCACACAGCCTCAGGATGAAGCAGACACAGCTGGATAGCCGTAAACCTCCACGCGCGATCATGATCCCATGCGGAAAAATCGTCTATATGCGGGGCATTTGTCCATCAGCGATTCATGCGCCCCGGCTTCAATGCGCCCGTTCTCAAGAAACAGCACGAGATCAGCCTTGCGTGTCGTTGCGACATGGTGCGTTATAAGGATCAGCGTCGTGCGTTCTTGAAACTGCTTCCGTAGCACCCGCACGGCACATTCCTCGCTTTCCTGATCGAGCGCCGAGGTCGTCTCGTCGAGGATGACGGCAGGCGCGCGGACGCCAGCGAGCCGCGCCAGCTCCAGCTTCTGCATCTGGCCGCCGGAGAGGCGCGCGCCGTGTTCGCCGATGGGGAGATCAAGATCGATGGGGCGGCCGGATTCGT
>JAUIEG010000666.1 GCA_030428745.1 Alphaproteobacteria bacterium | reverse complement strand
TGATGACAACACCGTCGCCGACAACGAAGCTTATCTGAAAAGGATGAAGAGCCTGTCCCGGCGGGATTTCACGACGCTGGCGGCCGGCGCAGGCGCTGCAATCATGCTTCCCGCGCCTGCGAACGCCATGGCGATTGAAGCAAATAACGTCACTATTCAGACGCCCGACGGCGAGGCTGACGCCTATTTCGTTCATCCCAAAAACGGCAAACACGCGGGCGTTATCATCTGGCCGGATATTATGGGCATCCGCCCCGCCTTCCGGCAGATGGGAGAGCGTCTCGCCCAGTCCGGTTATTCCGTACTCGTTGTAAATCCCTATTATCGCACGGCTAAAGGCGACGTCATCGAGGAAGGCGAGAGCTTTACCGATCCGGAAGTTCGCGAGCGCCTGTTGCCGCACGCCCGTTCTCTCTCGCCGGAAACAACCGTCACAGACGGCAAAGCTTTCGTTGAGTTTCTCGACAAGGGTGGACATGTCGACAAAAAGCGCAGGATCGGCGTCACCGGTTACTGCATGACCGGCTCTTTCGCTATGCGCTGCGCCGCGGCGATGCCTGATCGCATCGGCGCCATCGGATCGTTTCATGGCGGCGGTCTCGCAACGGATGAACCCACCAGTCCGCACCTTCTGGTCCCGCAGATGAAAGCCCCTGCGCTGATCGCCATCGCCGAGAATGACGATGAACGCGATCCGGAAGCAAAAGTGAAACTGCGCGAAGCCTATGACGCCGCCGGACTTCCTGCAAAAATCGAGGTCTATGAAGGCGCCATGCATGGCTGGTGCCCGCCGGATTCGCGCGTTTACAATCACACGCAGGCTGAACACGCCTGGTCGCATCTGTTGACGCTGTTTGCCAACGCCCTCGCCTGACGCGAACTTGAACAAATGGGAACGAAACCCCATTTGAGGCGTTCAACAGGCAGAAGGAACGCCTATGGCCCGGCCCGTCACCGTCACCATTTCTCACGACCTCGGAAAAGAGGGCGCGCGGGCGCGCATCCGCGATGGTTTCGATCAATTAAAGGGATCGATGACCAACGGGCTGATGTTCAAATTCTCAGAGGAATGGACCAGCGAAGACACGCTCAGCTTCACCGCCAAAGGCCTCGGCCAGACCATTACCGGCGCGATCGACGTCTTTCCGCAGCATGTGCGCATTACCGCAACGCTGCCCGGCCTCCTCGCTTCGCTGGCGGAATCCATTTCCGGCAAGATCGAAAAACAGGGCCAGATCCTGCTGGAGGACAAATCCTAGCCCCAGCTACGCGCCTGCCAAAACCATTTACTCCCCAAACAGCTCCAGCGCACCCGCCGTCATTGCGGTGACGCCGGTTTTGAGCGCAGGCTCAGGCTGCGGCGCATAGAAGGGCGAGTGGTTTGCTGGCGGCATCGGCGCCTTGCCTTCCTGCCCGGCCTTGAACGCCTTGGGGTCTACTGAGCCGGTCCAGAAAATCACTGTCGGAATATCGTCCGCCGTTCGCCCGAAGCGGGAGAAATCCTCCCCGCCCATGCTGGCTGGGCGTTCATAGACATGTTCCTCGCCGATATGCCCGGCGATCGCCGTCATGACGCGCGCCGTCATCTCTTCATTGTTATAGGTCGCTGGCGTGTAATCGCTTTCCATTTTCACTTCCGGCATCAGATCATCGGGAAGCCCGGCCGACTGCGCCTGCGCGATGGCTATGCGTTCAATGCCTTCAAGCAGCGTCTCGCGCACATCATCTGAATAAGAGCGCACGGTGATTTTCAAATGCGCTTCGTCCGGGATGATGTTGTGTTTATAGCCCGCCTGAAAAGAGCCGACTGTGACAACGCCGGCGTCCTGCGGATTGATTTCACGGCTAACGAGAGTTTGCAGCGCGTTTACGATCTGCGAGCCGATCATCACAGGGTCCTTACCCATATGCGGCGCTGAGCCATGGGCGCCGACGCCCTTCACGATGATGTCGACACTGTCCACATTCGCGAGCGCCCAGCCCGGCGTGTAAGTGACGTCCCAGGAGGCATCCCAGCCGGACGTGTGTGTTGCGAGAATGTAGTCGGGTTTTGGAAATTTCTTGAACAACCCATCCTCGATCATGGCCAGCGCCCCGAGGCCAATTTCCTCCGCAGGCTGACCGATCAGGACCAGCGTGCCTGACCACTGATCTTTCATGGCCGCGAGACGACGCGCTGTCCCGATCAGGATCGCCAT
>JAUIEG010000665.1 GCA_030428745.1 Alphaproteobacteria bacterium | reverse complement strand
TGCTGCTTCTTGTTTTCTGTTTTCTTTTTGGATCGGCGAATGCGGTATTCGCGCCAAATCACCAGGCGTCGGTCATTGAACAAGTTCCAAGCGCCGACTTGCCCGGCGCCGTCGCCCTTGGCTCAGTCGGCTTTAATCTCGCCCGCAGCGTAGGGCCGGCCGTTGGCGGGCTTTTGGTTGCGCTGTTCGGATCGGTCTCCGCGTTCGCAGTGAATGCTGTATGTTATCTGCCAATGTTGTTGGCCTTCGTTACTTGGAAACGCGAGCTTGCAAAGCCGCGCTTTCCACCGGAGCATTTGAGCTCGGCGATCATGTCGGGCCTACGATACGTAAATAATTCACCGCCAATTCGGAATGTGCTCGCAAGATGCATGATGATCGGAGTCGCCGGCGGCGGCATCGTCGCGTTGATGCCTTTGGTGGCGAAAGACATCCTTGAGGGAGGGCCAGGAACCTATGGATTTCTTCTCGGCGCATTCGGCGTCGGCGCTGTGTCAGGCGGGATTTTGCTGCCGTTCATGCGCAGCCATTTTGCAAAAGAATTTCACATCAGCATGGGAACGGGCATCGTCGGCGTTGCCGTGGTCATGCTGGCGGCCAGCAAGTTGGAAGCCGTTTCATTCCTAATTCTGGTGGTTGGCGGCGCGGCGTGGCTGCAGGTTCTTACGCTGTTGCAGGTCGCGATCCAGACCCGCGCGCCCCGTTGGGTCTCGGGCCGGGCTATCGCATGTTACCATGCCGCCATGGCCGGCGGGATTGCCTGCGGAAGCTGGATATGGGGAACGGTCGCACAACAACATGGGACGGCTATCGGTGTTGCGGCGTCAGGCGGCGCATTAATTGTGGTCGCTTTGTTGGGGCGTTGGTTGCCGACGCCGCCTGATAGTGATCATGCCAATGAGAACGTCGCCGACATTGCCGACCCGGAGGTCATGCTGGAGATCAGAGACCGGAGCGGTCCAATCGTTGTGGAAATTGAATATGCGCTGGACCCATCACGGGCGCGCGAATTCTTTGATGAAATGCTCGAAGTAAAGCGCATCAGAAAAAGGAATGGCGCATATGGGTGGACTTTGACCCGTGATACGGTAGCGACCGACCGGTGGGTCGAGCGGATTGTTTACCCAACATGGGGCGACTACCTTCGCAGGCGCAACCGGATGACAGTAGGGGAACTCAGCACAATTGAACGCGTAACGAATAGTGGCGCCATTGCCCGGCGTGTCGAAGTGCGACGCTTTCTCGAGATGCTTGTTGGCTCTCCGGCCAGCGCCCCGGAACATGATGTGGGCAAGGTGCTGAGTGGTGGTGGCGGACTGGGGTAGACCGCAAGCGTCATATTTTCGCATCGGGGTGGAACATCGCGATTCTGATGATGTGACGACTATGATTGTCGCAATGAATTGATAGCATTCAGCTAGTTTTAACAGCGAGAATTCGATGCCTGACTTTTTAGCGAGACGCGCGAAACTTGAAGGCAAATGCGCGGCTGTTCTCGGCGGTGGCGGCGGGATTGGCGCGAGCATATCTTCGGCGCTCGCCGATGCCGGTGTCGACGTCATGATTTGCGATATCAATGAAGAAACTCTCTCGGAGACTCGCGACATTCTGGCGCCAACCGGACGTTTGCGGCTGGCTGAAGTGTTCGATGTCGCGGAGCCCGCTGCGCTTGACGAGTTTTACCGCCTAGTCGAAGAAAACAGCGAGCGCCTTGATATCGTCGTAAATGTTGCCGGGGGCACGCATCGCACCGATTTCGTTACGGCGACGGCAGAGCAGGTCGCGCGCGATATTCAACGAAACTATGGCTATGTGGTGCAGTCAGTGCAACGCGCGGTGCCCCTCATTCGGCGCCGGGATGAGGGCGGCAGCATCATAAATTTCACTACGGTAGAGGCGCATCGCGGCGCTGCCGGATTTGCAGTCTACGCCGGCGCAAAAGCTGCGACCGCCAATCTTACGCGCGCATTGGCCGTGGAGCTAGGCGCGGAGCGGATTCGACTGAACTGCATTGCGCCCGACACGACACCCAGCCAGGGCAACATTAATGCGATGCCGCCTGGTGTCGCGCACGGATATGCAGGCCTGTCGCCGACAGCGATCGCGAAGGGGCTTGGGATGTACATTCCAATGAAAGAGCCGCCGCCGGCGGACGCCCTGGCAGACGCCGTCCTGTTCCTTGCGTCGAACCTGTCGGCC
>JAUIEG010000664.1 GCA_030428745.1 Alphaproteobacteria bacterium | reverse complement strand
CCGATGACGAAGTTGGCGCGAAAGTGGATTGAAACGGTCGACGCCGGGCCTCTAGTGAACATCAATGGGCGCCGCATCAAATCAAACATTGATACGAGCTGGGATAAGGCGCGCGATGCAGCGGAGCTTCCGAAAGCGCTTCACCGGCACGCCATCCGGCACACAGTTTCTTCCTGGTGCCGAAACCAGGGCGTGCCTGATGATGTGATCCGAAAATTCGCAGGATGGAGCGGCGACCGCGAAGGAACGCTCGACCGATATGCGAAGTTTGATCCGACCTATTTTCAGCCGGTTATCGACGCCCTCGACCGGCTTTTCGATGAGATTGCAAAGAGGGCCGAAACGGGGCTTAATCCCCGCTTGCGTGCGAGTAGCGTGTTAGGTGACACCGGAAGTGGTGGGCGCACGTGGTTTCGAACCACGGACCTCTACCATGTCAAGGTAGCGCTCTACCCCTGAGCTATGCGCCCGAGGCGGGACAAGGCCCCGCGTCGAAGGGCTCGCTCTCTAACGGGAAATTTTGAGCCGCGCAAGCCTTTGGCCGAGCGCTTTCGTTTTAAGCTGCGACAACCCGCTCGACCTCATAAACGAGGTCTTTCAGGTGGAAGGGTTTGGACAGGACCTTGGCGTCTTCTGGGGCCTGGTTCGCCGCATTGAGCGCCACGGCCGCAAAGCCGGTAATGAACATGATTTTCATTTCCGGGTCGATCTCGGTGGCTCGCCGCGCGAGCTCGATCCCGTCCATGACCGGCATGACAATGTCGGTGAGGAGAAGGTCGAATTCACGCAGTTGCAACTCGGTCAGCGCCTCGTCCCCTTGCGCGGCGTCAATCACCGAATGGCCCGCCCGCTCCAGCGCTTTCTTAAGAAACCGCCGCATGGAATCATCGTCTTCCGCCAGTAAGATCGCCGCCATTTACGCTAACCCTTGTTATCCGGACCCTTGAGGGCGTTGACTGTCCTATATGGGGATCGCTTAAAGCCCGATCCGCCGTCTGGCTACGATTTCTGCAAAAACCGCTCCGCTGAGGCCGGATTAACGATATGGCCTTAACGAATCCTGCAACTTCACGCTAACATGCCGCAAGTCGTTTTGAATTCAAGTCTGAGGGAGCCTGCCGCCGCAATGAAGCAGGATATGGAAAGAGAAGAGCGATTCCCGGCGCGCCGGGCTGTCGAAGTGTTGGCCCCGCCAGCGCCGCAATCGCCGCTGATCTTCGCTTCCCCCCATTCGGGCCGTGATTATCCCAGTGAATTACTGAAGAACTCCCGGCTGGACCGGCACGCATTGCGCCAATCCGAAGACAGTTACGTGGACCTGCTCTTTGACGAGGCGCCGCACTTTGGGGCGCCGCTGCTGCGCGCGCTTTTTCCCCGCGCTTATGTGGATGTGAATCGCTCCCGTGACGAGCTGGACCCGCGGATGTTCGCCGATGACGTCCCAAAGACCGCTGACAGCCGGTCGAGCCGGGTGATCGCCGGGCTTGGGGTCATCCCGCGTATTGTCGCTGATGGTCAGGACATTTACGGGCGTAAGCTATATTATCTCGACGCCCGGGGGCGGCTTGCGGCTTGTTATGACCCCTACCACCGCACCTTGCGCGAGCTGATAGACGAAGCGCGCGGGCGTTTCGGTTGCGCCATTCTGATTGACTGCCATTCCATGCCGTCGGCCGGCGGCGCGCCCTTCCGGGCCGGCGAGCCGCGCATCGATTTCGTTCTGGGCGACCGTTTTGGCTCTTCCTGCGCCCCGTCGATTATCCGCTTTGTGGAGGATATTCTGACCGGCATGGGCTATCAGGTGGCCCGCAACGCCCCTTACGCAGGCGGCTATGTGGCTTCGTCCTATGGCCGGCCGCGAGGCGGCGTCCATGCCCTCCAGATCGAAATTAACCGCGCTCTCTACCTTGATGAGCGGCGCATCGCCCGCACCGGAGGTTTCGAGCCCCTGCGGCGGAACATGATTTCGCTGATGGAGCGCCTCACGGCCTTTGACGCTGACGATTTGCGCTTGCCGCAGGCTGCTGAATAGCGCAAATTCAACTTTCTGACGGCCTAAAAGAAAAAAAGGCCGCGGCAGAGCCGCGGCCAAAGTCGTTAGGGAGGAAACGCCCAAGAACTGGGCAGCAGCACCGAAGCGCTGCAAGAACGTTTATAACACTAACTATTATTGCGACGCAACAAAAATTTTGCATCGCA
>JAUIEG010000663.1 GCA_030428745.1 Alphaproteobacteria bacterium | reverse complement strand
TCAATCAGGGCTGGATATTTCAAACAGGCTTTTCCCTGGGGAAAGGCCTGTTTTGTTTTTAGCGCATGCGTTTTGGTTGAGCGTTTTTATTGATCGACAAGCTGGTTTTTGACGGCGTAAAGCGCCGCCTGCGTGCGATCCGCAACGCCGAGCTTTGACAGGACCACGCTCACATATCCCTTCACGGTGCCTTCCGTGAGCTCAAAGTCATAAGCGATGATCTTGTTGCTCTTGCCGTTGGCGATGGCTTTCAGGATGTCGAGTTCACGCGGGGTCAGTTTTTCATGGGGCAGCCGTTCACCGGTCGCACGGCGCAAAAGCTGTTTTTGAACGGCGGGATGAAAAACCGGCGCGCCGCGATGAGCGCTTTCAATGGACCACACCAGTTCACCGCGCGAGACGTCTTTCAGCAAATAACCCATGACCTCGGCGTCGATGGCCTCTTGAAGTTTGAGGTCGTCTCCAAGCGCACTCGTCAACAGGATCACCCGTGACGATAGCCCATTTTTGCGACATCCATCAGGATGATGTCGGGGCTTAAGGATGCGGCGAGCCGCTCGCCTTCCTCGGCGTCACCGGCTTCGCCGACAATCTCGATGCCGGGCTCGTCGCTCAATAGCGTGCGCAGCCCCTCCCGGACGATCGGGTGGTCGTCGACGATCATCAGGCGTATGGCGGCGCGTTCCGTCATCTGGCCTTCTCCCTCGGCAAGTCTTTTAAGCGAGGGGGAGGCGAACCTCAACGCCGAGGCCCCGGGGCATGCGATTGGCGACATGGAGCTCACCGCCAAGCCGGGCGGCGCGCGCGCGCATGCTGGCGAGGCCAATCTGTGTCGAGGCGCTTGTTTCCGGCTGCCGGGCCGCCATGCCGCGGCCGTCATCAGTGACGCGAAAAATCAGCTCATTTTCCTGATATTCCAACGATATGAATACGTTATCGGCTTTGCCATGGCGGATGGCGTTGGCCACGCCTTCCTGCGCAATGCGCAACAGCGCCTCGGTCTGGTCTGGGGCGAGGCGTCCGTCATCCACGTCGATGGAGACCGTGGCGTATTCATTCGCCGTGAGGGCGCAATGGCGCGCGAGCGCTTTGCCGAGCCCGTTGGCGCGGGCGTAGGCGGCAAGTGAATTGCCGTCATCGGGCGGGCTGCGCAGCTCAAACAGGAGCGCCTTCATCTCGCGCTGGGCGAGACTGGCGATCTCGAGGAGACGGGCGGTGCGGGCGTCGCCTTCCTCCTTGCTGCGCTCATATCCGGCGCCGATGGATTGAGCGACCAAAGACAGAGAAAAGATCAGCTGACTGACATTATCGTGGAGGTCGCGGGCGAGGCGTTGACGCTCTTTCAGTCCTGCGTAGTGTTTTTCCCTTTCATAGGAACGGGCGTTGTGAATGGCGATGGCGGCGTGCCGCGCGAAAATGCCGAGCATTCGGATGTCATTGTCGCCGAACCGTTTCGGCGGGCCCGCGCCGATGCCGAAGGTGCCGATGATATCCCCGCGCCACATGATCGGCATGCCGATGACGCTGTCTTCATCCATCCCACGCAGCTTCGGCGTTTTCAGCGAACCATAGGTTTCGAGGAGCACCGGTTCACAACGGGCGTAGACGCTTCCGGCGAGCCCCTCATTGGGCTGAGAGATCGAACCGAGCTCTTCCGCCGGCATGCGATAGACCGCCTCGATCCGGACAATGCCTTCATCGGGAACAACGAGACCGATGGACCCCCGTTCCGCGTGCAGGAGCTCGCAGGCTTTCTGGACGATGATGGTCAATAGCGGGCGCAGTTCCAGCTCCCCGCTGATGACCTCGATCATCTCGCGCAGGTGATCCTGATCGATCATGTCGGCGTGAGAGTCTGTCATTCTCGGGACCGGCGCTATCTGCTTCCGACAGGGGCGGGCGCCTAACCAAAGTTAGCGCCCGAATGGGCGGATAGCAGCACCGATCAGCATCATTGGCAAGGCGCGCCGTGGCGCGGCTGGGCCGTCGCTGGATGCGTAAGCGGATTACGCGCTGACGACCGGCGATGAGACGCTTGATGATGCCGTAACACAATGCATGATTATGCTTGTCACGGGCGAATGTATCAGGCTTTACAGACGTCTTTTCAGGCTTGGCTGAGGCTTGTGAACTCTGCTTCGTCCGTCACCCCTACCGTAACAATAAGCAAAAGCGTCGAGGTTTCGTTCAACTGAAGCTGCGC
>JAUIEG010000662.1 GCA_030428745.1 Alphaproteobacteria bacterium | reverse complement strand
CGGGCAGCGCCTTCACCGACGTCGTCTGCGCTTTCCTCGACGATTTCGCCGGGTTTCGGTTCGTTTTCAACGGGTTCATCTCGCGCGCAGCCGATCGCCACCAGCGCGGAGCTCGCCGCGAGTAAAATCGCATATCTCATCATCTTCCCCTGTAACGGCGCCCAATCCGGGCGTTGTTCACCGAACAGGAAAAAAGCCTGGT
Source organism: Alphaproteobacteria bacterium (assembly GCA_030428745.1). Lineage (GTDB taxonomy): Bacteria > Pseudomonadota > Alphaproteobacteria > Caulobacterales > Parvularculaceae > Hyphococcus. The sequence continues at coordinate 2,001 of JAUIEG010000662.1, read as the reverse complement.
GGTTCCCGAAACTCGCTCAGATGTGGTGGAAAAGCTTCAAGAGCCAGAAGATCAGGATAAGGACTTGAACCACGAAAAATGCAAAGCGCAGGAAAACAAACAACCGGTTTGTTGAAATGAGATGAGCGACAGATTGCGCAATGCGCGCGCCGAGAAATACATAGGCGAGGCCGTCGGTAAGCGCTGTCTGACTGGTCGCAATCGCATAAAGCAGCACCGCAGCCACGAGGCCCATATTTTCATAACAGTTGGCGTGAGCGCGGGTGAGGCGCCTGGCGAAGCCTTCCATATCGTCCCCGGATGGGGCGAAGGAATTTGATGCGCGCTTTCCCTGCATCACCAGCGATGTGCGCACGAAGGCAAGGCACAGGAGCAGCAATATAAACCAGGATGCATAGGCGAGCAGGGCGGTTGCGGTGGGTGTCATGACGGGTCCTCCTTATTATTGTGATCGTCAGAGCACCGAGGACCCTAGCCCTGTTTAAGATAGTCTGGAATCTCCAAAAGCAGTTCCTTGCCGCCGCATTCTATGGGCGTTCCATCAGCTTTCGCCTTTTCCCAGCGGTCGAGGCGGATGAGCGCGAGCGCGACACCGTCGGCGGCGGTCATGGCCTCGCCTAGCGTCGAGCTGTCGGCAGTCACCGGTGCGCCTTTCTCCGGCGTGGGCCCGTCGAATTTAGCGATCAGTGTCCGGCGTCGAACCTCGCCCTTGCGCTTCATGCGGCTTGTGACTTCCTGACCGACAAAGCAGCCTTTTTTGTAGTTCACGCCATTGAGCAGGTCGTAATTGACGTCGAGAAGAAAGACTTCATCGGCCCCGAAGTCTTTTCCGAATTCAGGAACGCCGAGCGCGATGCGCGCGCGATCATAGTCGCTGTTCGCGCCGTCTGCTGTTTCGCCAACGATTGCGCGCCAGCCAAGCTTTACATGGCGCGGGTCAGGGAAGCCGTTTTCAATTCTCTCGGCGCTTGCGACGACATTAAGGTCTTTGGCGAGATCAAGACTGACTTTCGCCCTCAACTTGTAGAGCGTGAGACGTTTGAGAAGCGCGTCCGCAGAGTCCGCGAAACAATCTATCAGCAGCGCATCGCCATCCTGCACGATGAAAAAATCGAACAGGATTTTTCCCTGCGGCGTCAGTAGGGCTGAGAATATCGCCGGCGCAGTTTTGAGCGGCTCCACATCCTGGGTGATGATCCCCTGTAAAAAGGAGAATCGGTCTTCGCCGGAAAGGCGGATGACGGCGCGGTCGGATAGTGGGGCGAGGTTGGTCATAGGCGCGGATGTAAGGGGCTTTCGCCAATAATCAAAGGGCCTCTTGTGCGGCTGTCGTCCTCCGGCCTACAAGGCGGGCCATGTTGAAAACCAACGATCAGGAGCCCGTGTGACGGACCGTCTTGTAATCCGCCGGCCCGATGACTGGCATGTGCATCTGCGTGACGGCGCCATGCTGGAGGCGGTCGTGAACTACACCGCGCGACAGTTTGCGCGCGCAATCGTGATGCCAAATCTCGTTCCGCCCGTCACAACCGTGGAGGCGGGCGAGGGCTACCGCAAGCGCATTCTGGCGGCGGTGGGCGATGGGCTCGACTTCACGCCGCTGATGACCTGTTATCTGACCGATAGCCTTGACGCCAAAGAGGTCGAGCGCGGCCACGCTTCGGGCGTTTTCACTGCCTGCAAACTTTATCCGGCGAACGCGACGACGAATTCCAGTTTCGGCGTCACCGATACCACAAACATCTATTCTGTTCTGGACGTCATGCAGCGTATCGGCATGCCGCTCCTGGTGCATGGTGAGGTCACCGACGGCGACGTAGACATCTTCGATCGCGAAGCGGTGTTCATTGACCGCGTCATGAAAAAAGTGGTTGCGGATTTTCCGGAGCTCAAAGTCGTCTTCGAACATATCACCACTTCGGACGCAGTTGAGTTTGTGAAGTCCGCCGGACCGAATATTGCGGCGACGATTACGCCGCATCATTTGCACATCAACCGCAA
>JAUIEG010000661.1 GCA_030428745.1 Alphaproteobacteria bacterium | reverse complement strand
TGCCCCAGTCGCTTAAATGCTCCGGGTTTTCATCGGCGTGATAAGTCGGCGCCGTGGTTTGTTGCTGCGAGCAGGCCGAAAGCAGCAGTACGGTAACGGCGAGAACCGCATTTCTCTGGCGTTGTCTGGCGTTGCCTGGTCTTTGCTCGTGGCTATGCATGTCTTCTGCTTTCGTGGGCCTTGGTTCCATTCCCGTCATCCCGGGCGCGCTGCAGCACGCAGTGTTGCGGCGCAGACCCGGGATCTCCCGCCAAACTGACGGAGATCCCGGCTCTAACAGACGCAAACCAAATGCTTCACATTTGGGCGCCTGTAACGGCCGGGATGACGACGGTGAGCATCATAACCCAGCCGCACAGGTGGTGGATAACTATTCACCAAACCTCAAAAAACCGGCCAAATTCAACATTTTTGAGGTATTTTTCCCGCGCCGCGTGCAGGCATTATAAATCGGCGAGCGGCCCGGTCAGCGCAATGGCGGGAAGCTGTTCAAAGGCGCAATCATGCGTCTCTTCATCCATTTTCGGGTTCTTGTTGTCATTCGGGCCGTCCACATTCAGCACTTTCGCTTCGCCATTCTGAACGCACAGAACATCCTGCGGGCCCGCAAGCGCCGGATCCACATAGCCGTCCCATAATACATCGGGGATGCGGCCAAGAGGCCCCGCGACGGCGATTTTCAGCGCCTGCAATTCAAGTCCGTCGGGATTGTCGCCGCCGCCTTCAAAGCTGTTGCCATAGACATAAATCCCCTGAGGGTAGGGATCGAAATCGCCTTGCATGCCGTCTTCTGAAAAACCGGATGAGAAAAAGCTGGAGACGATGACATTCGCCGTCTTGTTGTCGCGGATGTCGTTGTCGAAGATTTCCACCTCGTCATTGGAGTTGATGACGACGCCGGACCCCGCCGGCACGGACGCGACGGGCGTTCCTTCGAGACCGAAATTTTTGGTGTTGTTTTCGTAAATCTCATTGTTGAAAACGCGCGTGCGCGCGCCCGGCTGTTTCAGGTTCGGCATATTGAAAACCAGAATGCCGCCGGTGTTGTTGGTGGCGACATTGCCATAGACGTCTGCATCGAAGGTGTTCTCAATCTCGATGCCGGCGACATTGTATTCCGCGCGATTATTGCGGATCACTACATTTTGCGACTGGCCGATATAAAGCCCGGCGTCGGAAGCGCCGATGGCGACGGAGTCTTCCATCAAAAGGTTCTTCACCTGCACAGGATAAATCCCATAGGCGCCGTTCTCGGTTTTCGGCTTTCCGGTCCATTCCGTGCGCACACGGCGGATGATGATGTTCTCGCCTTCGGATATTTTCAGCGCGTCGCCTTTGGTGTCTTCGATGGCGAGGTCTTCAATCGTGAAATCATTCGCTGTCACGAAAAGCCCCTCGGCGCCGGCGATCTGTCCGGCGAAACTGAGGACGGATTTATCCATCCCGGCGCCTTTTATGGTGACGCCGTCAACGGTGAGGCTCAAAGAGCGATCAAAAGCAAAGCGGCCTTCGGGGATTTCGATTGTGTCGCCGGGCTGCGCATCGAGAAGCTGGCTCATCAGCGTTTCCTGATAGGAGGCGTCCGCCGGCGCTGCGGCTTCGTCTTTTTGTCCGCATGCGGTGACGAGCAGTAATGCTGCACACGCGAAGACCTGGCTTTTCATGTTGTTCCCCTTCGTCCTGTTGCGCTTGTTCCTGCGCATTCAGCTTGATTTCGGGCGCGCGCCCTTTCAGCATCCAATGATGCCGGAATCGGGCGGGGAATAAAAGGAAGCTTTGCATGTCTTTAACGCGGCGACATCTGATGCAGTCGGGCGGCCTTGGCGCCATGCTTATAACGGCGGCCGGCGCCTGTTCGCGGTCCGATCAGGCGGAGACGAGCGATCTCGCCGAGCTCGATGCGGTCGAAACCGCGGCGCGGGTGAAATCCGGCGAGGTCTCCGCCACGGAAGTGGTTGAGGCGTCGATTGACCGGGCTGAACGCATCAACAAAAAAATCAACGCCATCGCGACGCAGACCTTCGACAAGGCGCGCGAGGAGGCGGCGAGCGCGGCGGGCGTCATGGCTGGCGCGCCCACCTTCATCAAGGATCTTTATGACGTCACCGGCGTTCCCTCCGGCTTCGGTAGCCGCGCCTTTCCGGGCTATGTTGGCGGCGAACAACTGCCTTTCGTCACGGAGTTTTTAAATCTCGGCGTCGTCAGTC
>JAUIEG010000660.1 GCA_030428745.1 Alphaproteobacteria bacterium | reverse complement strand
AGGCCGATGGCTTCGGTTTTGAGCGCGATGCCGGGGCCGGAGGATGAGGTGACGCCGATAGCGCCGCCATAGGAGGCGCCGATGGCGGCGCAGCAGGCGGCGATTTCGTCTTCGGCCTGGAACGTTGCGACGCCGAGATCGCCCATCTTGGAAAGGTGATGCAAAATCGAAGAGGCCGGCGTGATCGGATAACCGCAAAAGACGATCTGGCGATCGGCGAGCTCGCCCGCCGCAGCCAATCCAAGCGAAATCGCTTCGGCGCCGGTGATGGAGCGATATTCGCCCTTTTCCATGGGCGCTTCGCCGATGACGAATTGCGGGATCTCGGCGGAAAGCTCCGCCGTTTCCGCATAGGCGTGACCGGCGTCCAGCGCAGCGAGGTTGCCGGCGAGCGCCTGCGGGTCTTTTTTGCCGAATTTTTTCGTCGCCCATTCCTTAATGGGCGCCCGGTCGCGCCCGAACATCCAGAGCACTGCGCCCAGCGCCCAGAAGTTCTTGCACTGCTCGGCGTCGGACTTCGACAGCCCGAGCGGCTTCACCGCTTCAAGCGTTTGCGTCGAAATGGCGATCTCGATCACCTGATAATCGTCAAGCTCGCCGGTCTCGCGCGGATCGGCGGCGATATGCGCCTTGGCGAAGTTGCGCGCATTGAAGGCGTCGGTGTTCAAAAGAATGACCGCGCCCTTTTGCAAAAGCGGCAGGTTCACTTTCAGCGCCGCCGGGTTGAGCGCCACCAGCACATCCGGCTGATCGCCCGCGGTCGAGATGCGCCGGGCGCCGAGATTGATCTGAAACGCAGACACGCCAAAGGTCGTGCCAACCGGCGCGCGGATCTCGGCGGGGAAGTCCGGGAAGGTTGAAAAGTCGGCGCCGGCGAGCGCCGTCGACTCGGCGAATTGCGAGCCAAGGAGCTGCACCCCGTCGCCCGAGTCGCCCGCAAAGCGGACGACGATTGAACTGTTTTCCGGCGTAATCTTGGCCATAACCCTGGAACCCGATATCGACCCGTTCTCAAACCCAGCCGGGGCTGGCCCGCCAGCATGGCGAAACGGCTTGTAAAAACAAGCGCATCACCGCCATTTCCGGGGTCTCTTCCGGGCGGCGGGCGCGCCTTTGAGAGCCCCATATCTCAACCTCCGCAGGGGAAAACAAGCCCTTTGTGTCGCCCTCTCGCGCTATGGTGATGGATATTTCGACGCGCTGATAGAACCGTTGAAGTACTTGATAGAAAAAGCAAATGAACGGGCGTAAATTGCGGGCCGCCGCAGGTGTGCAATGAGGAGGGGGACCCCATGAACCAGCCGGACCAGTCCCTGACGGGCCCAGCCCCCGCCAGCGCCCGCATTGACGCGCTGGACGCCCTGCGCGGGTTCGCCGTGCTCGGCATTTTCGTGATCAACATTATCGGTTTTTCGATGCCGGAGATCGCATTTTCCAACCCGACGGCGGCGGGCGGCGACGGGCCTATCAATTACGGGCTCTGGAGCTTCACGACCATTTTTGTGGATGGCTCGATGCGGGGCCTGTTCTCGCTGATGTTCGGGGCGGGCGTGATCCTTTTTACCGCGCGGGCAATGTATCCGGATGGGCCTATCCGCATCGCAGATTTATTTTACCGGCGCACGATCTGGCTGATCGTCTTTGGCGTTGCGCATAGCTTTGTTCTCCTGATGCCGGGCGACATTCTGCTGATCTACGGCATGGCCGGACTTCTGATTTTTCCATTCCGGATTCTGAAGCCGCTAAAGCTAATATTTTTGGCGGGCGTTTTTCTCGCCGGTTTCACCTTGCTCACCTATATCGACGAGGCGCCGCAAACAATCGATGGCATTGTTGCGCTGGGCATCGAAGCGCGAAAGGAGGCGGGCGTCACATTATCGGACGATGAGAAGGCCGTTCTGTCTGATTGGCGCAAACAGGAAGCGGGCAACAGGGCCACAGAAGAAGAGCTCGAAGAACAGATCGCGGCGCGCACCGGAGACATAGGTACGGTATTCTCAACCAATGCCGAAGTTGTCATCTCTTATAGCGACACCGCGGGCCTTTTATGGTGGATTGCCGACGCCTTCATGATGATGCTGATCGGGATGGCTTTTTACCAATGGCGCATCATTACCGGAGAGCGCAGCGCAAGGTTTTATCTCGGACTCGCGGCCTGCGGTTATGCGGTTGGGCTGAGCTTGCGCATCATTGCTGTCATGCAGCGTTGG
>JAUIEG010000659.1 GCA_030428745.1 Alphaproteobacteria bacterium | reverse complement strand
AGCGCAAGGGGCAGATTGAGCGTTACGTCGCGCGATGCTTCCCCCGGCGCGAATTCAAACTCTGCGCGGGCGAGTTCACGCCCGTCGCGCGCCGTTGCGGCGATGGCGCCTTCGAACGCGGCGGAGGCGTCAAGCCGTTCGACGCGAAAAGCGAGCGCGTTTTCCGCCGCCGTCAGGGGGCGCAGCAAATATTTTGGCGCACGCGCATCGTTGAAGACGGAAAGATCGCCGCGCGCAGACAAGGCTTCGGCAAGCGCTGCGGCGCCGCCGCCGGCGATCCCGTCGGACAGCCAGCGGATTTCCGCGCCCGAAGTAAAATAGCGGTCAAGTTCGCCAAGGCGGGCGGCGGCGGCGGTGCGGTCGGCGGCGAAAGGCGTCGGCGTCATAGCGTCAGCCATGGTGCGCGCAGCTTCGCCGGTGCTGGGTTCCAGTGGCGCGTAAGTCCGCTCCGGGGCTGTCGTCAGGATGAAAACCTGACGGTCCGATTGCGCGGCTTCGGCGGCAGCTTCGCGCAACGCGTCCCGCCGCAAGCGCCAATGCTGCGCCGCCGCCCAGCTATTGTCGACGACAAGCAGCATCGGCCCGGTCTGCGCGCCCGGCGTCGGCGCATTCAAGACAGGGCCCGCAAGGCCGATAATAATCAGCCCCGCCAGAAGCAGCCGCATCAAGAGCAGCCACCATGGGGTGCGGTCCGGCGTTTCCTCCGCCGTCTTCAATTGTCTGAGAATAATAAAGGCGGGAAAATTTTCGCGTTTGGGTGAGGGCGGCGTCGCGCGCAGCAAGAGCCAGATCAGCGGCAGCGCAAGCAGTCCGAGAAGAAGCAACGGCGATGTGAAACTGAGCGCACCCATGAATTACGCCTTCCAGGCGCGCATGTCGGCGATCGCCGTGAAAAGCGACAGGAGCGCCGTTTGCGGTGCGTGATCGGTGCGATGGACGAAGAAGCGCCAGCCGCTTTGCTGCGCAATCGCTTCAAGCGCGCTGCGGTGAGCGGCGAATTTCGTTTTGTAAGCATCTGCGAGCGAGGCTGTCTGGCCGAAGATCAAGCGTTCCTTGCTTTCAAGGTCTCGGAACTCAACGCGTCCCTCGAAAGGAAAATCCTCTTCCGCCGGATCGCAGACCTGCAACAAGACGCCTTGGGCGCCGCTGGCGGCGAGCGCAGCAACCGCGCGTTCGACGCTTTCAGGCGCGGTGAAAAAATCACTCGCCATGACAACGCGCGCGCCGGCGGGAACCGATGCGATTGGCGGCGCGCCGGTGTTGTCGTTGAACTCGCCAATATGCAGCGCTTCAAGCATCCGTTCAGGCGCCGTGCGTCCCTGAAAAGGCCTGCGGTCTTCCCCCAGAAGCCCGATGCGTTCGCCCGCCTGGGAAAGCAAAATCGTCAGCGCCGCCAGCAAAATATCGGCGCGGCGGCGTTTTGTCGGCAGGGTGTTTTGCGAGGCGTAGTCGAGTGAATGCGACGGGTCGCGCCAGAGATAGGCCGCCGCCGCCGCTTCCCATTCATTCTGGCGCACATAGAGCCGGTCGGCGGCTCTGGCCGATTGGCGCCAGTCAATCGCAGAGACAGGATCGCCAAACGCGTAAGGACGATGCTGCCAGAAGGTTTCGCCGGGACCGGCGCGCCGGCGGCCATGAAGCCCTGCGCTCACCGCCTGCGCCATGCGCTCTGCTTCGAGCAGCATCGGCGGAAACAGGGCGGCCGCGCTTTCCGCTTCGTGACGAACGGCGAGCGTTTGTTCTCTTTTGCCTGATATGTTTTTCGCCATCGGGCGCGGCTTCTCCAAACTCCAGAGCGCTTCGCGGATAAGTGTGAGCGGTTATCCGCAAAAGAAGCGCGACAAACAAAATCCTAGATCCTTGTTCGGAATCTACCGGAACAAGGATCTAGTTAAGCCCCCGCAACCAGTTCCTTGATAAAGTCGTCAGTCGTAAGGCCTTCGGACCGCGCCGCGAAATTGAGCGCCATGCGATGACGCAGGACAGGTCCGGCGAGGCGTTTCACATCGTCAAGGGATGGCGCATGGCGCCCGTCAATAAGCGCGAGCGCGCGCGCGGCCAGTGAGAAGGCCTGGCTTGCGCGCGGGCCGGGTCCCCAGGCGACGAATTTCCTGACGCGGTCTTTGGCGTCGTCCGTGGGGCGCGCGGCTCGGGTGATGGACAGGATCATCTCCACCACCTGTTCGCCGATGGGCATCTCGCGGACGAGTT
>JAUIEG010000024.1 GCA_030428745.1 Alphaproteobacteria bacterium | reverse complement strand
GGCGCCGCGCGGGGCTGATTAGACGAAATTGTCGTTAATCAATAGAGAAAAGCTGCGGTTGTGTTTGAGGGGTTGAGGTAACGCCATGCGCATAGCGCGATTTCTGGCGATTGTCCTGACGCTGTTAGTGATCCTGACAGCGTTGGTTTGGTTTTTTCGCCTGCCTCTTGCGGGCTGGGCGGCGCGTGCAGCCATGGCCTCTGCGGGGCTCGAAGCGCCGCAGGCCCGGGTGACGGCGTTAACCTTTGATGGTGTGCGTCTGGTGAATGTGGCCGCAGGGCCCAAAGCGGCGCGCGGCTTTTCCTTTGACGTTGTCGAGGTGGACTACGACTGGCGGCGTTTGTGGAATGAGCGCGCCGTTGATGCGGTCCGGGCGGGGCCAGGCGCTTTGCGGCTACAGATTGATGAGGCCGGGCGGGTGTCGGTTCCCGGGCTGCCGTCGGGTCAGAACAGCGGCGGCGATCGTCAGCTGCCTGTAGATCGGGTGAGCCTGCGTGATGTCTCCATTCTGGTGGATGCGCCGCAGGGAGGCGCAAGCGGGCGCGTCAGTGCGGAATATGACATTCAGACTGGCGGTGATGCGTCGATTGATCTGTCTTCGGATGAAATCGTCTGGAGCAACTTCCTGTTTCAGAATGTGAAAAGCGCGGCGCAGGTCAATCTCTCTGCAGACGGCGGGGTGTCACTGTCCGTGACCTACGAAGGAGACGCTGAAACCGACATGCTGGCCGCGCGCGGGGTCTTGTTTACGGCGACAGGTGAGGCCGGCTCATGGCGGGATATTGTGACCGGCAACGATACGCCCCTAAGCGGCGCCGTGCGTGTCGAATTTTCGATGCCCGAGATCGACCTTCGCGACCCAGACATACTGTCCCTGACCAGCGCCGCGCAGGTGCAAACGATCTTCGGCGAAAAGCTGCAAAACGCAGCCTTGTCGGGTTTATTCGATATCGCGTTCGATGCGGACGGCGTCAAAATCCTGCTCGCGGATGAGGCTAAGCCGCTTTCCCTTACGACGCCTGAAGGGGCGTCGCTGACTTTTCAATCGCAAGGGGCCGCGCCGTTTTACACGCACGCTGACGGGCGAGAAACGGCTTCATTTCAATTCGCGCTCATATCCGATGGCGCAGATGCAAAAGGCGCCGCTGATTTGGAGCGCGAAGGAGCGTCTTGGCGCATCGCTGCGCCGCTTGAGATCGACGCCTTTGTTTCGGACTCCCTCTCACTCGACGGCAGCCGGATCGACATCGATGCGCAATCCAACGGCTCGGAAATCATCGCTGATATTGGGCTTAAGTCGGGCTTACGGAAGGCGACGATAGGCAGGCTGACGATTAATGATGCGCCTTTCAACGGCGCTTTTCGCGTCACCGCCGATCTGAATGCGCAACGGGCGCGCATTGTCAGCAAAAGCGACTGCTTCAATATTGAGCGCGGCCGCGGGCGGCTTGAAGGCCAGGATTTGGATATCCGCCTTTCGGAGATCACGCTCTGCAACGCTGAGGGCCCGCTTGCTGTTTATACATGGACAGGCGAGGCGGCATGCACGGTTTCAGGAGAAATCGCTGCGCGTGATGGATCGGTGCGTTTCGGAAAGACCGTCGCGAAAGGGCGACCGCCAGCCGTTCGTTTTGACGCCGCTTACCATCCTGCGCGCAAGCACACGACAATCAAGGGCGGGGTCGTCAATGGTGGGATGACGATCAACGATGCGATCGAAATGTCGGGGGTGATCGGCGAGTTCGATTTCGAACTTGATGCACAGGGCATGCGGGCGGACGCCGCCGTCAATCGGTTGCGCATCGCCCAGCATCAGGGTCCGGAAAGCCGTTTGTTAATGATCGCGCCGGTGATGGCGTCTGGTGAAGCAAAGCTTGAAGGCGCTGAGGCGCGTTTTTCCTACGCGTTGACGACCCCCGAAGGCTACCGTCTCGGCGCCGGTGAAGGCGTCCACCATATGAACACGGCGAGCGGTGAAACCGTGCTGGCCTTGGAAAACCTCACCTTCTCCCCGGTCGGCCTGCAGCCGAACCGGATTTCCCCGGCGTTAAAAGGGATTGTAAACGCGGCGGATGGAAAGCTCGACGGCGCGGTTCGCCTTTCCTGGGCGCCGTCGGAGTTTGTTTCAACGGCGGAGCTGTCTCTCGATAATATTTCTTTCGCAGGACCGACGCAGGCCGTTACCCGGACTCATGGCGTTAGTGGAACCGTTCAGCTTACGGATCTTTTCCCGGTTACGACAAACGGCTTCCAAACCATCAATGTCGCCAGCGTCGACATGGACGCGCTGCAGCTCGGCGCCGGCGACATCACATTTGAGTTGCCGGGCGACGAGACGCTCGGCATTTCAAATGCGGCGTTTCCCTGGTTCGGCGGCCAGCTTGTGGTTGCGGATGCGACGGCCGGGTTTTCCGGCGAGGCGCTCATCCCGCTGAAAGCGCGCGATGTCGATCTTGAGCAAGTGTTCGAGTTTTTCGATGTTGAAGGGCTTTCCGGTGAAGGAATATTGAGCGGCGACCTGCCTTTGATCTTTGAAGGCGGGCGGGCGCGCATCGAAAACGGGTTGATCCAGTCTCAAGGGCCCGGCGTCATCCGCTATGTGGGGCAGGCGGCGGAGCAGGCGTCAGCGGCGGGAGAGAACGCCAAAGTCGCATTCGACTTTTTGCGCGATCTTCGCTTTTCTGAGATGGAAGTCTCTATCAATGGCGCGCTGGATGGCGAAATCAGGTTCGGGATGCGATTTGAGGGAGTGGGCGACGTGACGGTCCGTAACCGGAATGTGAAGGATGTGCCTGTCCTCTATCGCATCAACCTTTCAGTGGAAAACATCGACCTCATCCGTCAGGCCAATATCTCGGAAGTCATCAAGTCGAGGATACAAATGGAGCTCTCAGACGAGGAATGAGCCCGAAATGCGGCGAAAACCAGCCGCGGGCGACGAGAATAAGCCTATTTTTCGCCTCAGAGTTCGGCTACTTTAGTCGGGTTGCGTGTGACGGATATCACTTGGAAGGCGGAGGGCAAACCTTCATGATGAAAACGCGGAATTTGTTGTTTGCGGTATTGGCTCCGGTTGCGATTGGGCTTTCCGCCTGCAACACCGTCAAACTTGAAGGCGGAGAGAAACCAATTGAGGTCAATCTCAACGTCAATGTCACCGGCGAAGTGCGGGTTAAACTCGAACGAGAGATCGAGGACGCCATCGCACAGAACCCGGACATTTTCTAAGGGGGACGCAACATGGAACATTCGATGAAAAAAACGTTCGTTATGGCCGTTGCTGCTGTCGGACTGGCGCTTTCAGCGCTTGCGCCGTCGGCTATCGCTGCGAGTGCGCTCGTGGAAAACGCCAAGAACAACTGTGTTATTGGCGAGCAGGCTGATGGCTATATCGGCGTTGTCTCCGGCGCCAATGCGGGCGCCGATCTGCGCCGCGAGATTCGCGACATCAACCAGCAACGTAAATCGGTTTACGCCGATATCGCCCGCAGAAATGGCGTCACCGTTGAGGTTGCGGCGGCGCTTACGGCGGAAAAGCTGATGAATCAGGCGACGCGGGGTCAATGTATCCGCGATACTACCGGCGCCTGGATTAAGCGATAAGAACAAGCCAGGGATGGCCGAATCAGGGATAAGAGAACTTTCAGCATTGTGAGAGTTCTCGCCCATGTCCGAAGCCTTTGATTTAAACCCGCCTGACGATGAGGGCCCCGATGCGGTGGCGCTGTCGGCGCTGCTGTCGTCCCGTGTCTGCCACGATCTGATCAACCCTGTGGGCGCGCTCAGTTCAGGGCTTGAGGTGCTCGATGATCCCTCCATGGAAGGGGCAATGCGCGATGCGGCGATGGACCTCATTCGCTCAGGCGCCCAGAAGGCCATTGCGCTCCTCTCTTACGCCCGTCTCGCCTATGGCGCAGCTGGCGGGTTTGGGGCGCAAATCAGCCTCGAAGACGCCCAGAAGGCGCTTAAAGATCTCTTTGCCATCACCAAGGCTGAGCTCCACTGGCATATCGGCACCGGGCTGGCGGCGAAAGAGAACGTCAAGGTGCTGATGGTGCTTGCTTATGCGGCCGCAGATTGCGTGCCGCGCGGGGGGGATGTCTCCATTGAGGGGGATATTGAGAATTTCACGATTACGGCGACCGGCAAAAAGCTGCTCCTGAATGACGATTTGGTGCGCGCCCTTGATGGCGACGAGACTGACATCACACCAAAATACACGCCAGCCCTGATCGCCTCGCGGCTGGTCGAGACGGCTGGCGGCGCCATCAAGGTCGAGCGCACGGAAGAGGAAGTAGTTTTTCGGGCGGCGTTCGGTTCTTAATGCCCGTTAACGCATTCCTCACTACGGCGTTAATCCTGTGCTAACGCGGTCAAGGCAAACTTAATCCGAACCTATCAGGAACGGATTTTCTAACCATGACTGCTTCGAAAACCTGCTTAGTCGTTGACGATTCCGACGTCATTCGGGAAATCGCGGGCCGCATCATCACCGATCTCGGTCTGGAGACGGAGGGCGTCGCCGACGCTTCGGCGGCGATTGAGTTTTGTCGCGCTGAAAAACCTGCGGCTGTCTTTCTCGATTGGGATTTGCCCTCCATGGGCGCACTCGACTTTCTGCGCGAGGCGGCGTCGCTCGACGGGGATCGGCCGGTGATTATCCTGTGTGCGACGGAAAACGATCACCAGCAATTCACGCTCGCCAAGGCGGCAGGCGCTGCGCACCACATCCTCAAGCCTTTCGACAAAGGCGCGATGGCCGCGAAGCTTGCGGAAATCGGCCTGATCGATCCCGTTTCAGAAGCGGCGAACGGCTAGACGCCGCTCAAAAAAATTCTATCGGCCCGCAATTTGTCATAGTGCGGTCACGGTGAATGGGTTTATCTCGTTGGCATGTCGCTGATCCAGCTTATCGTTCTTGCCATTATTCAGGGGATTACGGAGTTTCTTCCGATCTCCTCCTCGGCGCATCTCATCCTCGCGCCGCTTGCCGTAAAAGACTGGACCGATCAGGGGCCTTTGATCGACATTGCCGCCCATGTGGGCTCTCTCGTCGCTGTCCTCCTTTATTTTCGGGGTGAGACAGCGATGCTGTTTCGCGGCGGCGTTGACGCGTTGCGGTTTAAGCCGAGCGATGACCGCAAGCTGTTTTTGTTTATTGCGGTCGCCACGATTCCGACCCTCGCGCTGGCGGCCGTGTTTGTCCTTATGGATATTACGGATGCCTTACGCTCTCCGGTTGTGATCGGCTGGACAAGCATCATTTTCGGCGTCCTTTTGTGGTTCGCAGACCGGACGAAGGGTGAGCGAGAAGGGCTTGACCGGATCACCTGGCGCGATGCGATCGCCATCGGGTTGGCTCAGATGATCGCTCTCATTCCGGGCGTTTCGCGGTCTGGCATCACCATGACCATGGCGCGGTTTTTGGGAATGACGCGCACAGAGTCGGCCCGGTTTTCTATGTTGCTCGCCATCCCGACCATTCTTGCACTCGGTTTTTTTGCAGCAATTGAAATCGCCCGGGAAGGCGCAGGCGCAACGATGTCCGGCGCCGCAATTGTCGCCATACTTTCTTTTGTATGCGCCTATGCGGCGATAGCGGTCTTGATGCGCTTGACGCGCAGCATCAGCTTTACCCCCTTTGTCATTTACAGGGTTATTTTCGGGATCATATTGCTGGTGATGGCCGGGTCTTTGATGGCGGGCTGACAAGCCTTGAGAGGGCCGCAAAAACGTCTTGGCTTTGTCGGGTTTTCTGGTCATGACTCTCTCGCAAGTTCTGAAAGCCCTTTATGGACACCTCTCTTTTGACATCCGCCCCCATCACCGCTGACGGTGTCCGCGCGGCGGCGGCGCGCCTTTCCGGAACGGCAGTGCGAACGCCCCTGATCGAGAATCAAACCCTAAATGAAATGGCGGGGGGCAGGGTGCTGCTCAAGGCCGAAGTCCTTCAGCACTTTGGTTCATTCAAGTTTCGCGGCGCCTATAACCTTGTTTCGCAACTTAACGATGAAGAGCGGCGCAAGGGCATTCTCGCCTGGTCGTCAGGTAATCACGCGCAAGGCGTTGCGCTTGCCGCACGCATGGCGAAGACACATGCGACAATCATTATGCCGGCTGACGCTCCCTCCATTAAAATGGACAATGTGAAAGCGCTGGGCGCCGACATCATCCCCTACGACCGGTACTGTGAAGACCGTGAGGCGATTGCCGAACGCATCATCGCCGAAAAAGGCATGATCCTGGCGCCGTCTTTCGACCACCCGCATATCATTGAAGGGCAGGGAACGGCGGCGCTCGAAACTTTTGAGGAAGTTGCAGCGCGAGGCCTGTCCCTTGACGCTTTCATTGTCTGTTGCGGCGGTGGCGGTCTCACGGCGGGGTGCGCCATCATTCTCGAAGAAGTTTCGCCGCAGACTGAGGTCTGGATCGCCGAGCCGGAAGGCTTTGATGAGACATGGGCTTCCATCCGCGATGGCGTGCGCCATCGGGCCGATGTCAGTCGCCGGACGATCTGTGACGCCATCGCGACGCCTTCGCCGGGTCGCCTGACCCTACCCATTATGGAGCGGCTGGTGCGCGGCGGTCTGACGGTTACGGAGGAGGATGTCCGCAAGGCGATGGTTTTCGCCTGGCGGGAGTTGAAGCTGGTTGTAGAGCCGGGGGGAGCGGCGGCCCTTGCCGGGCTCCTTTCCGGCAAATTCAACGCCAAAGGCAGGACGACGGCATTGACGCTCTCGGGCGGAAATGTGGACGCGCCGCTTTTCGCCGCCATTCTGGAAGGCCGCCCGCTGCCGGCCTGAATGCCGCCAGCCTCGGGGACGCCTGTGCCGCCCGCGCACAAATCTGGGCGATAAAAAGGCGGTTATTGAAGTGTTACAATATATCCCCATATAGACCCATAGGAAAATGGCGGGTCGGCCTCGAAAGGGTCAAAGGATCGTCATTTCCGAGTGGTAAAAAAAACTATCGGATTTCATGTCCGGCGTTCATGTTTTGCTAGCCAGTTTCCCTGCAAAATCAGCAAGACGCCCGGATCCAGACGAGAGGGATCTGACAAAGGAAAAGACCCATGACTTTGATGAAAAACGGCGCGATTTTTAATGACGGAGAACAAAAGTCCCTGTCTGCGCGTGATTTCGCAGAGCTCGGAGGGCGGAAACTCGTCTATGTGCGGACCGTCGCCGCCCGCGATGTCCTCGATGATCTTATCGACGACGAAGGCGAATTGACGATTGAAATCGAAGATGACGACATTCTCTATTCGGTGCACTCGTCCAGCGGTGAACGACTGGCGCTCGTAGGCGACCGCGAACTTGCTTTCGCAGCGGCGCGCCAACATGAAATGAACCCTGTCAGCGTTCACTAAAGCGCCGGGGTTTTCGACTACAATTGAATTGCGTTCAGGCCGCGTGGTGTTTTTGATCCGACGTGGCGATGGCGAACAAGGCTTCCGCCGAATCGGCGCCGCGAAGCGCGTCCCGTGCATCCTCATCGCGGAGGAGGCGGGAAACTTTGGCGAGCGCCTTCAAATGCGCCGCTGTGGCGTTGGCTGGCGCCAACAGCATGAAGACGAGATCAACAGGTTGGTCGTCAAGCGCATCGAAGCTGACAGGTGTTTCAAGCCGCGCCAGCACGCCGACAATCTTGCCGAGGCCCTCGATCTTGCCGTGAGGCAGCGCGACGCCGTCACCGACGCCTGTTGAGCCGAGCTGTTCGCGTTCCAGGAGCGTCGACATGATATCCGCCGCCGGACGGTCGATCAGCGCGCTTGCCTTGTCAGCAATCGCCTGCAGCGCTTCGCGCTTACAGCTCGCCCGGAGGTTATGGATGACGCCCTGAGGGCTGAGAAGGTCTTCAAGTCCCATTACGCTCACGCAAACTCTTTCACTGGCTCCGCGCCCCTTACGAATAGTCCAAGCTGTTAAGAAGTTCCCTAAGTTCGGTATATCCGATCTAAAGGCGTCAGCCGCGCTGTGCCGCCAGCGAGGCCGCCTTTAGCGCTAAGAGGCCCCCGGATCAACCCACCCGATATGGCCGTCACGGCGGCGGTAGACCACGTTGATTCGGCCATGAGCGGCGTTTTTGAACACCACCGCAGGTTGTTCGGCGAGGTCGAGCTGCATGACGGCCGCACCGACTGTCATTTCCCGTAAGGTGGTCTGGCTTTCCGCCACAACCACCGGTGTTGGATCGGCCTCTTCCTGGTCTCCTTCTTCTTCCTCACCCAGAGGCTGAAGCATGTAATAGGAGGCGTTTTCCGCAGGCAGGGGCTCTTTACCGTTGGTATGGTGCTTTTTGAGCCGTCGCTTGTAGCGGCGGATGCGTTTTTCGAGCTTTTCAAGGCTCTCCTCAAAGGCGCTGTAGGCGTCGCCGCCTTCGCCGTGTGCGGCCAGAAACACGCCAGAGGCGAGATGGGCCATCAAATCACAATCAATGAGATGACGTTCTTTAGAGAAAGTTACGGTCGCTTCCGCGCCGCGATCGAAATATTTGTGAACGCTGTCTTCGAGTTTGTCAGAAACATGGTTTTGCAGGGCGTCGCCCAGATCCATGTTTTTACCGCTGACCTGAATGTCCATTGGACCTCCTGAAAGTGGCGGCTCTCCCCAGGGCGCCGCGCGACCACCATTATATTGGCGCCGGGAGCGCGGATTAAAGGGTTAGATCGCGGTTTGCAACATTGCCCGGCGGCGCTGGACCGAGGACGGAATATTCAATGTTTCCCGGTACTTAGCAACGGTTCGACGAGCGATGTCCACGCCTTCGGCGGACAAGATCTCAACGATCTTGTCATCCGACAGGACAGTGTCTTTGGTCTCGGCCTCGATCATCTCCCGGATGCGGTGGCGGACCGCTTCTGCGGAATGGGCATCGCCCCCCGAGGAGGAGGCGATGGAGGCCGTGAAAAAGTACTTCAATTCAAAAAGACCGCGCGGCGTCGCGATGTATTTATTTGAGGTGACCCGCGAAACAGTTGATTCGTGCATTTCGATGGCGTCGGCGACGATCTTGAGATTGAGCGGGCGCAGATGTTTGACGCCATAGGCGAGAAACGCGTCCTGCTGGCGCACGATTTCGCTCGACACTTTTAAAATGGTTTGCGCGCGCTGATGCAGCGATTTTGCAAGCCAGTTGGCGCTCGCGAACTGTTCCGCAATGAAGGTTTTGTCTTTTTCATCGGCGCCGTTCACGGTGGAAATCTCGGCGTAGTAGCGCTGATTGACGAGAACGCGGGGCAGGGTCTCGCTGTTCAGTTCGACTTTCCAGCCGCCATCTTGAGACTTGGTTACGAAAACGTCCGGCGCAATCGCCTGAACGACGCCGCCGCCATAGGCGTAGCCGGGTTTCGGCGTCAGGGCGCGCACTTCGGCAATCATGTCGCGTACGTCTTCTTCGTCGGCGTCTGTCGCTTTCATGAGCCCCTTGAGATCGCCTTTGGCGAGCAGCTCAATATTTTCAACGAAAGCCTGCATCGATGGATCGTAACGATTGGCGTCGATCAGTTGAAGCTTCAGGCACTCTTTTAGATCGCGCGCGCCAACGCCGGAAGGGTCGAAGGCTGTGATCATTTTATGCGTTTCTTCAACATCGGCGAGTTCAGCGCCGAGACGTTCCGCCACCGTAGGCAGATCTTCGCGCAGATATCCGGCCTCGTCGATCATATCGATGATGTAGGCGCCGATGAAAAGCTGCATCGGATCGCGTGTTGCGACATGGAGCTGCTCTGTCAGGTGATCTGCGAGCGAGATTTCCTTTTTCAGCGTTGCGCCGAATTCCTGATCGTCAAGACTGCGTCCCGAGGAGGCGGACGCCCAGTCATTGGGTTTATAGTCGCCATAGGCGGCGTCGCTGCCGGAGCTGTTGGGGTCAACGTCATCATATTCGACATCCAGGGAATCGCGCGCTTCCTTGACGTTCGACTGATCGATTTCGCCAGAGCTTTGAGATGTGTTCTCGGTGTCTGCGGGTTTCTCGCCCCGCCGTTCGGCGGGACCGTCCGCAGGCGTTTCATCGCGTTCCAGAAAGGGGTTCTGTTCGAGCTGTTCGGCGACATATTCGGAAAGTTCGAGATTGGACAGTTGCAACAGCTTGATCGCCTGCTGCAATTGCGGCGTCATGACCAGCTGTTGGGATTGTCTGAATTCGAGTCTCGGAGCTAACGCCACAATGCCCCCTTGTCCTTTCTTTACATCTGGAACCGGTCGCCGAGATAAACGCGGCGAACATCTTTGTCGCCGACGATTTCGCCGGGCGCACCTTCCAGAAGCACCTCGCCTTCATGAATGATGTAGGCGCGGTCAATGATGTCGAGAGTTTCGCGAACATTGTGGTCCGTGATGAGGACGCCAATCGCCGGGGCATTGCGAATATGGGTGATGTGAAATTCGTTCAGAAGATCATCGATGATCGTCTGCTGCTTGTCCTTGTTGCGCTCCACAAGCTCAACGACGGCGCGAAGGTTTTGCTCCACTGTCATGCCGCGAAAGATCGACGCTTCCTGGGGCAGATAGCCGACGCCGAGGCGGGCGCGCTGATACATGGGCAAGTTGGTCACGTCATGACCATCGATCATGATGCGGCCGCGATCAGCCGGGATCAGTCCGGTGATCATGTAAAAGCAGGTGGTTTTCCCGGCGCCGTTGGGGCCAAGGAGGCCGACGACTTCGCCGCGCTTCACCGACATGGAGACGCCCCGCACAACCGGGCGGCGCTTGAATGACTTGCCCAGATTCTCAGCCGCCAGCGCGCCGCCGCCCTCAATGACTTTGGGCTTCAGCTTCTGCGGCCGGGCGGTTTCCGCCGGGGAGATGTCGTTTGTCGGTTCCATCTGGTCGCTCATTAAGCGCGTCTCTCTTTAAAGTTCAGTGAAGGCGTCGGATCTTAGTTAATCGATATTCAGGATTGCCGTTCTTTATGACTGGTCATCGTCTTTGCCGGTAAAAAACAGGCCGCGAATCCGTTTTCCGGCTTCAGGGGTAAACAAAACCTTACCGGTATCGATCCAATAGGTGATCTTGCCGGCGGACATGACCTGCTTGCCTTGAGTGACAATGACATCATCGGTCATGACGATGGTGCGGGCTTCGTTGTTGAAAACCGCCCGTTCTCCGGTAATGGCTTCCTCGCCGTTGGAGTAGCGCACCGAACCGATGGCGGTGATAGTCTCAAAGTCGCCTTCGTCGGTCAGCACCGCCTCAAGCCGCTCGGAGATGAGAATGGCCGGCCCCTGGACTACACGGACATTGCCGGTCCAGACCGCGAGATTGTCTTCAAACTCCGCCGTGTCGCCGGTGATGTCGATCGGCTCCTTGCTGTCGCCGGCGGCGATGAGCTGCGCCGCAGCCGGCGTCATGGCGCTGAGGAGAAAGGCGGCGGCAAGGCATATTGTTTTTTGAATCATTGCGGCTTCTCGATGTCCACGTCTTTCAGCGCCGGTCTGTCACTGTTGGCGGCGTTCTCGTCCGGCTTGGGTTCAGCGTTTTTCGGGTAGATGCGCATATGAACATTGCCTTCGAAAACGACGCGTCCGTCGCCATTATAGGCTTTCATACGCTCTGCGGTGAGTTCGCGGCCATTGGAGCCTTCGCCGTCGACGCCTGTATCGCTGGTGACGATCTCGTCCTTGATCGCGACGGAGGCGGAAGGTGCGTGAAAAACATACACCTCCGATCCTACTTCATGTTGCAGGGTCACCTGATCCTCAAGCTCCAGAATATTCTGTTCGGAGCGGTAAACGCCTTTGTCGGCGCTCACAACCGTGGAGCCGTTATTCTCGCCTTGCACGGCGTGTGGGCGGTCCAGCGTGACGATATCTTTCAGATTGGTGTTCTGGCGGGCCATCTCCGCCGTGATCTCAAAAGGCTTGCCCTTATTGTCCACTCCGGCGAAGCGCGGGCTCGCCATGCTCAACTCCTCGGCTGATGCGTCGATATCTTTGAAGTCATCAAGGAATGCGTCATCGACTTCGTTGGAGGTCGTGTTGAAAAGAAATGCGCCCACCAGAACAAGAGCGAGGATCGGCAAAGCAATGCGCAGCCGGCGGACCATCCGCGAGCGGGCTGCGGCCTGATCGCCAGTGGTGCGCGCGCCGGAGGGCAGGCTGTCGAGCACCCGCCGCCGTGACGCGAGCTGCGTCGGCTCTGCCGGCCTTTCCTCATCGGTGACGAGAGTCGTCATATCCCCGTGCGATTTCCTATGAATTCCAAGAGCTTCGCTGCGCTGCGGTAAGCGCCGCAACGCATCTCTTCATATAGTCGCGCGGGCGCGGGAGGGAAGCAAGGGGCGTAAATTTCCCCGTAAAATCCGGCCTTTTGGCGCGAGAAACTCAGGAATGGGCGAAAATATCGACCTCTGGCCAGCCCGCGAGGTCCAGCGCCGATCGTGTGGGCAGGAAGTCGAAGCAAGCCTCAGCAAGGGCCATCCGGCCTTCCCGGGTCAGCATGGCGTCCAGTTTTTCCCTCAGCGCATGCAGATGGAGGACGTCCGAGGCGGCGTAATCCACTTGTGCGTCGGAGAGCTCGTCGGCGCCCCAATCAGACGATTGCTGCTGCTTGGAGATATCGACCCCGA
>JAUIEG010000658.1 GCA_030428745.1 Alphaproteobacteria bacterium | reverse complement strand
AGCGCCGAGGCGATCGCGCAGGGCGCGGAGGGGATCCGCGCCGATGCCGAGGCCGCGGGTATCGGTCAGGCGGCTTTCGCGACCGGCGTTTCGGCAGCGTCTTGCCAGGCGACGCAATCGATGAAAACGAGCCGCCGGCCGGTTTTCACAATGCGCGCTTTGGCGAAAAGCGGCGCCAGTGCGACGGACTTCAGATAATCGACATTGATATTAATCGCCTCACCGTCCGCGTCGGGACTGAGAGAGCGGCGCAACTCATGAAGTCCCGCAAGCTCCAGAAATGTGGAAACGATCCCGCCGTGAAGCGCTTTGATCAGCGGGTTGCCGATATGAGCGTCGTTTGGCGTAATTGAATAAAGGGCGTCGTCGCCGTTTTCCTCGACGTCAAACCGCAGCCAGCTACCGAGAGGCGAATCCAGAAGTTGCGTCATGACCGTGGTGTCTCGCCAAGACCAGTGAAATCGGGCCCGCCACTGGCGATCATGAAAGCGCCTGTTGCGCTCGCAAGCGGCCTTCCGTCGTAATCGAATATCTCTCCGCGCGTTCTGGCGATATTGCCGCTGACGGCGTGACATTCTGCGCTGCAAATGACTTTAGCGCCAATCTCTATTGGGCTAAGATACTCAGTCTTCAAATTGATTGTGGCGATGGCTTTGGGCTTCTGAATTCTGGCGAAAACGGCAAAGCCGAAAACCGTATCAAGGATGATAGTGTAAGCGCCTGGATGCGCACTGCCGTCATCATCCTTGTATGAGAAAAAATCCGGAACCGTCGAAAAGACGCAGACCTCGTCTTCGGCGACCTTGTTCGCTTCCATCTGTAATGTCGCGAATAATTGATGGGTCTCAGAGAAGAAAGACCTCATCACTTCCGCCCACGGCGGCATATCGTCGGTATTCTTCAGCGATGTTTCATGCTGCTGGAAATCCATCGCTATGCATCTTTCTTGGCGGCTTTGCGTTGAACGCGATGCAAGTCGTCAACGCCGCTGAAAGCGCGCCCAACCGGTTCGGAACCGAGGTCGATCAGGTTGGATTTTGCAATCGTCAGCGCCTCGATGAATTCTTCAACGCGCTTGGCGGGAAGTCCCTTGAAGGCGTCTTTATATAGATTGTCCGCCGCAGCCCGCAGGTCCTCAATCAAAGGCAGAAGCTTGTCTGTAAGATGGACGAGGTTTGCCCGACGGTCGCCCGGCGCGGGCGCTCGGCGAACCCATCCGCTTTCCTCAAGGCGGTCTATCAGCCGGCCAAGCGGCGCCGGCTCCATGTCAAGTTCGTCCGCGAGGGCGCGCTGTGTTCGCCCGTCATTTCGGTAGAGATGCGCAAGCACGAACCATTGCGCGCGGGTGAGGCCTATGTGTTTGACCCGGCGGTCAAATTCGCGCCGTAAGAGGCGCGCCACATCGTTAACCAGGTAACCTGGATTGAGGTCTATCCGATTGTCTCGCCCGTTCATCTCCTGCGATCCGTTAGGCGCCAGTTGTGCTTGCCACGTTTAATATATACTAAGTTATTAAATGTTAGTATAGCAAGAATGTCAGTCAGCCAAGCGTAGGGCCCGACAATGCGTGCGTATCTTCGATTCCAGTCTGGTTGGAATATCGGCGCGGCGGCGCTCATCGCCGCATTCCTAACGGTTTCCGGTTGCGGTTCCGGCGGCGGGGAACCCGCTGAGTCGGCGCAAAGTTCGTCAACGGCAAATCCGGCGCTTGCCAAGTCCGTAAAAATCGTCAAGCCGAAATCTGCGACGATGCGTGAAACGGTCGTCGCGACAGGATCGATCGGTTCGAAACAGACCAGCAATATCGGTCCCCTTGTCGAGGGTGTTGTCGAAACGATCTTTGTCAATGTGGGCGAGCGGGTCGCAAAAGGCGATCCGCTCTTTCAGACGCGGCAGTCGCGTTATGAAAGAGAAGTCGATGAAGCGCAGGCGAATCTGGCGCTTGCGAAAGCGAACCTGCGCAACGCCCGTCAAGCTTTCGACAGGGTTCGAAAGCTAAAAGAAGAAGGCTATTCTTCTCAATCACGCCTCGACGACGCCAGGACGGCGTTGGATGTCGCTGCGGCGGAAGCGGAAAAACGCGAAGCCGAGCTTAAAACCGCACGCAAGGACCTTGAGGACACCACTGTCAGGGCGCCCTACGACGGCGTCATCACGCGGCGCTTCAACGATGAAGGCGTATATCTGTCGAATGTCTTCCGCGGAGGCGTTGAAAGCTCGGTTCT
>JAUIEG010000657.1 GCA_030428745.1 Alphaproteobacteria bacterium | reverse complement strand
ACAGCTGCGCCGGAAGCGCTATGTGGACCAACTGCGCTCATCCTTCCAGGTGAGTCTCGAAATGGCGGTCACCGACCAGCTGACCGGCCTTTACAATCGCCGTTATCTTGCAAGTCACCTCTCGGCCATGTTCGACCGCGCCTATTGGACCGGCCGTCCGCTGTCCGTGATGATCCTCGATATCGACCATTTCAAAGACGTCAACGACAAGCATGGCCACGATATGGGCGATCATGTTTTGAAGGAGTTCGCCGACCGCATCGCAGCAGCGATAAGGGGCATCGATCTCGCCTGCCGTTATGGCGGAGAGGAATTCCTGATCGCCATGCCGGACACGGATCTCTCTTTCGCTTCTGTCGTCGCCGAGCGCCTGCGCCAGGAAATCGCCGGCTCGAAATTTATGTTAAATAATGGTCGCGATGAACTGAGCGTCACCGTATCGATCGGGCTTGCTTCAACCGAAAACGGACCGGAAGACGACAGCGCCCAGAAGCTGATTAAACGCGCCGATGAAGCGCTTTATGAGGCCAAGAATGGCGGGCGCAATCGCGTGATCCAGAGCGCAGCCTAACCTCTAAAACCCCCGAAAAGACAACAAAAAAGCCGCCTTCAAGGGCGGCTTCTTCATTCCGGTGAGGAGGGCCGATCTTACTTGATCTTGCCTTCCTTGAATTCCACATGCTTGCGCGCGACGGGGTCGTACTTTTTCAAGACGAGCTTCTCCGTCATCGTGCGGGTGTTCTTCTTGGTCACGTAAAAATAGCCCGTGTTGGCTGTGGAGTTCAGCCGGATTTTGACGGTGGTTGGCTTGGCCATGGGTCGCTCCTTGGGACCTTTATTCGCGCAAAATGAGCGCGGACCATACTCATGGTCTTTAGGGTGTCAAGCCATGTACCCGCTTTTTCGCCTTTAGCAAGCGTTAAACATCCGCATCGGGATCGGCGTCCGAACCTGCAAACCCATGCATGCGATTCGCCCATTGCAGTCCGATCATGGCGCCTTTCGACGCTGGCAATAAAGCCCAGGAGGCGAGGGTGATCAGCGGCAGCCAGATCGCAAATTGCAGCGTGATCGGCGGATCGAACAGCTGCTTCACGGCGAGGGCGAGGGGTATCATCACATGACCGACAATGATGATCGTGATGTAGGGCGGGGCGTCGTCGGCGCGGTGGCCCGAGATGTCGAGGCCGCAAGACTCGCATTGCGGCGTGGTTTTCACATAGCCCCTAAATAGCTTGCCGCGCCCGCATTCCGGGCATTTATGGGCCATGCCCCGGGCCATGGCCGAAAGCCATGAACGCCTGTCCTGATCGCCGCCGAAGGTCTGAACTGCTTGTGTCATGGGCGTTTTATGGGGATTGCGCAGGCGCACCGCAACGCGCCTAAAGCGCGCGGGGGATCACGATCCCCGGATCTAGCCAAAGACCCGCTTGAAAATCACATCCACATTCTTGGTGTGGTAGGTGAGGTCGAAAAGCTTCTCGAGATCAGCTTCGGACAGGTGCGCTGTCACCTCGTTGTCGGCCTTAAGATTATCGAGAAAGAGGCCTTCTCCGCGCCAGGCCGGCATGGCGTTGCGCTGAACGAGGGAATAGGCCTCCTCACGGCTTGCGCCTGCCTGCGTCAGCGCCAGGAGCACGCGTTGGGAGAAGATGAGGCCGTTAAGGCTGTTCATGTTGTCGAGCATCCGCTCAGGATAAACCACAAGATTTTCAACGACGCCCGCAAGCCGGTTCAGCGCGAAGTCGAGATGCACCGTCGCGTCCGGCCCGATGCCGCGCTCAACGGAGGAGTGCGAAATGTCCCGCTCATGCCAGAGCGCCACATTTTCCATGGCGGGGATCACCGACATGCGCACAAGCCGGGCGAGTCCGGTCAGGTTTTCCGTCAAAACCGGATTGCGCTTATGGGGCATCGCGGAGGAGCCTTTTTGCCCCTTGGAGAAAAATTCCTCGGCTTCGAGCACTTCCGTGCGCTGGAGGTGGCGGACCTCAATGGCGAGGCGTTCCACGGAAGAGGCGATCACGCCGAGCGCTGCGAAATAGGCGGCGTGGCGGTCACGAGGGATCACCTGGGTGGAGACAGGCTCGACTTTGAGGCCCATTTTCTCCGCCACATATTCCTCAACCGAGGGGTCGATATTGGCGAAGGTGCCCACGGCGCCGGAGATGGCGCAGACCGCGATTTCCTCGCGCGCCGCCTCGAGCCGCTTCTTGCCGCGCTCAA
>JAUIEG010000023.1 GCA_030428745.1 Alphaproteobacteria bacterium | reverse complement strand
GAGCGCGCGCTCGCCGCGGCGGATTCCTGTCTGGCGGACATTGTGGCCTATCGCGTTTATATTCCCGAGCCGGCCAATATCGGCCCGGTGACCAAGGTTCTCGGCGAAAAGTTTCGCGATATCGATCCGGCCAGTGTGCTGACATGCTGTCCGCTCGCGGCGCCGATTTATAAAGTCGAAATGGAAGTCACGGCCTACCGCGGTGCGTCGCAAGCGGCGCAGGAGCGGGTTAGGCTGCAAGCATAGGCGAGATTTCTTCATCGCGGCGGTTTGCTGCCGAATACCGGGATGTCACGCGTGGCACCAGTTATTGAAACCATTCAAACGCCGGCCGATCCGCCGACTAAAACGACAGTCGTGGTGATTGGTGGCGGGATTGTGGGGCTAACGGCGGCGCTCAATCTGGCCGAGCGCGGCGTTCCGGTTGTGTTGCTCGAAAAGGGCAGGCTCGGCGCCGAACAGTCATCCCGGAATCTCGGCTGGATTCGCAAGCTGAACCGGACTCCAAAAGATGTGCCGCTCGCATTCGCGGCGGAGCGGCTATGGGGCGAGATGGCCGAAAGAACCGGCGTCGATGTGGGGTACAGGCAAGCCGGCATCATGTTCCTCGCGCGCCGCGAAGATGAGCTTGAGCCTTATCGCAACTGGCTTGAGGGCGTTGAGGGGCTTTCTCTTGGCGCCCGATTGGTGACGCCGCGAGATATCGACCGGCTCGCGCCGGAGACGGCGCAGACATGGGCCGGCGGAATTTACGATCCCTCTGACGGCTACGCAGAGCCCGACATCGCTCTTGCAGCCGTCGCGAAGGCTGCGCAAAAAAGCGGCGCCGTTCTCATTCAGGACTGCGCCGCACGCACGCTCTCCCTGTCTGGCGGACGGGTTGCGGGCGTCGTGACCGAGCGCGGCGAGATCCGGTGTGAGGAGGTGCTGCTCGCCGGCGGATATTGGTCGCGGCGTTTTCTGGGGAATATGAAGCTTGCGCTGCCGACCTTGCCTATGGGGGCGTCCGTCATCCGGACCGCGCCAATCGACGGGCCAACGAATATCGCCGTCGGCGCATCCGACTTCTCATTCCGAAAGCATGCCGGCGGCGGTTACATCGTTATGCATCGCGGGGCGGTTACGGCGCCCCTCTCGATGGATCATCTGCGGATTGGCGGAAAGTATCTGGCTGCCCTGCGAGCGAACCGGAATCAAATCCGCCTTTCGCTGGGGTGCCATTTCATCGAGGATTTCAATCTCGCCCGTCGCTGGAGCGGGGCGTCGACATCGCCGTTTGAATGTCTGCGGGTTATGGCCCCGGCCCCCGACCGGCGCATCCTGTCGCAAGCCATGGCGAATCTGGCGAAGGCGTGGCCGGCTTTTGAAAATGCCGCGATCAGCGAAAGCTGGGCCGGGTTGATGGACGTGACGCCGGACTCCAACCCGGTGATTTCGCGCATCGCGGCGTTGCCCGGGCTTACGCTCGCGGCCGGATTTTCGGGGCACGGATTTGGAACGTCGCCGGCCGCCGGACGGCTGGCCACCGACCTTGTGATGCATGAGCAACCGATCGTCGATCCGGCGCCATATCGCTTTGATCGCTTTTGACATGGGGACCGTATGCTCGGGACGCTTCGTTTCAAGTATTTAGTTTCGCATTGACTTGAATGCGATGCGGTTCACACGACAGTACAGGAGCCTGTTAACATGACTGACTTCGCAATGATGATCGGCGGAGAACGCGTCGCCGCCGGAGAAACGGACATGGTCATCAATCCCGCGACGGGCCGCGGTTTTGCGACGGCGCCAAAAGGCGGGCCGGAACATGTTGACGCCGCCGTCAAGGCCGCGCGGGCCGCCTTTCCAGCCTGGTCGACGACGCCAATCGCGAAGCGCCGGGAAAAACTGCGCGAACTGGCGGCGATGCTGGAAGCCAATTTTTCAGAGCTGATGGCGCTTTGCACAAAGGAAACGGGCAAACCCGTAAAGGGATATGGCGGCGTCGGATCGGCGATGGAAATTGGCGGTTCCATTGCGTGGATGCAGGCGACCGCCGCCACGGAGCTTCCGGTTGAAATCGTCCAGGACGATGCAGAGGCGCGGGTGGAGGTTCGCCGCCTTCCGATCGGCGTTGTGGGCTCGATCACGCCGTGGAACTGGCCGCTCATGATCGGGGTGTGGCACTATGCGCCGGCCTTGCTCGCCGGCAATACGGTCGTGGCGAAGCCGTCCGAATTTACGCCGGCGACGACCTTGCGGTTTATCGAACTGGCGAATGAAATCCTTCCGGCGGGTGTTCTGAACGCTGTGTCCGGCGGCGGCGATGTGGGGGCGGCGATTGCGCGCCATGCGGATATCGACAAACTCGTCTTTACCGGCTCAAGTCCGACGGGGCGTGCGGTTATGGCCGCCGCATCCGGTAACCTCAAGCGCCTGACCCTCGAACTCGGCGGCAATGATGCCGGAATCGTACTTCCCGACGTGGATGTGAAAGAGACGGCCCCGAAATTGTTTGGCGCCTGTTTTCACAACAATGGACAGACCTGTCAGGCGCTGAAGCGCCTTTACGTGCATGAGGATATTTACGAAGCGCTCGGCGCCGAACTGGCCGCGATTGCAAAAAGCGTGAAGGTCGGAGACGGCCTCGATGAAGCGACCGATCTCGGGCCCCTTCAGAACCAAAAGCAACTGGATATTGTGAAGCGGCTGGCGGATGAGGCGCGGCAAGCGGGCGGGCGTTTCCTGTGTGGCGGCGAAGCGCCGGAAGAGGGCGGCGGATTTTTCTATCCGCCGACCATCGTGGCCGACATCAGCGACGGCGCGCGCTTGGTGGACGAAGAGCAGTTCGGCCCCATCCTGCCGATTGTAAAGTACACGGATATTAACGACGCCATGGCGCGGGCGAACGCCAGTTCGCAAGGGCTGGGCGGATCAATCTGGTCCGCCGATCTCGACAGGGCGTCGGCGCTTGTCGGCCGTCTCGAGGCGGGGTCGGTCTGGGTCAACGCCCATGCCGCGATCCAGCCGGACGCGCCCATGGCCGGCATGAAACAGTCGGGACTCGGATGCGAATTCGGCCATTGGGGCCTTGCGGAAAACACCAATATGCAGACCGTGAAAATCGTGAAGGCGTAAAGGGCGGCATGCGCGCGGCGCGGCGATGTTCGCACTGCGGACGATTTTCATCTGAACGGGCTTGCGTTCTTGAGTGCGGCACAGCGAAGTTCTAATCTTAAACTGCGAAATGCAGCAACACGGGAATGGCGCAGTGACGGAGTGGCGGGAAGGGTATAGCCTACCTCAAGAAGAATATATGTCGCGCCAGCAGTTCGAAGACGATCTGAAAATGGTCGGCGACACGCAATGGGTGCTCGCGGATCATGCCAGTTGCCTGAAAGAGCCCGGCCAATGGCGGACCATGGTCTTCGGCGATGAAAGCTACATCCTTGTTCGCGGCCGGGACGGCGAACTTCGCGGCTTTTACAATGTTTGCCGTCACCGCGGGTCGCGGATTTGCCTTGAAAAGGAAGGGCGCTCAAGCGGCCTTACCTGCCCCTATCATGGCTGGACTTACGCCACGGACGGGAGGCTCAAGGGCGCGCCGCTTATGGCGCCAGACTTCGACAAGTCGGAAGCCGGGCTGAAGCCGATCCATGTGCATGAGCGGGCGGGGCTTGTTTTCGTGAATTTTCACGCGGGCGATCCGCCGGATTTTGACGCGTTCATCGCGCGGTTTGAAGACTATCTGGCGCCGCACGGCCTCGACAAGGCGAAGGTCGCCGCGCGCATGGCCGTGCGAAATGAGGCGAACTGGAAACTCGTCGTCGAGAATTTCTTTGAGTGCTATCACTGCACGCCCTCGCACAAGACCTATTGCTCCGTACACGATAAGTTAAAGATGCTGGCGCTGGGCGCCGGCCCGGGATCGGGCGATGCGGAAGCCGTGGCGCGGTATGAAAAGATCCTTCACGACTGGGAAGCCGAAGTCACAGCGAGGGGACATTTCGCCGGGACCTTTCATGACGGCCCGCAGTCGTTGCATTTTCAGGCCGGATCACGACTGCCGATCGCCGACGGCTTTCTGACGGAATCTCTGGACGGCAAACCCGTTGCGCCCCTGATGGGCGACTATCGGGAATTTGACGGCGGTCAGACCGCGGCCTCTTTCAACCCGCTATCGATTGCGTTGATCAACAATGACTATGCGCTCTTGTTCCGTATCGTTCCGATATCCGAGACGCAGACGGATTTCGAAATCATCTGGCTCGTAAACGAGACGGCGGATCTCGAAAAAGACGTCGATGTCGAGCGGATGGCGGCGCTTTGGAAGATTACGACGGCTGAAGACAAGAAGATCACGGACGACAATCAGCTTGGCGTCGCCTCGCGCGCCTATCAGCCCGGACGCTATTCCACCCAGGAAGCGCGTATCGCAGATTTCGGTATTTGGTATCGCCAGAGGTTGGATGCATGGCGCGGGACTGAGCGCGCCGCGATCTGAGCGCAGCGCCGTCCCGCAGACCTCAACGCAACTCATCGGCGGATCATGGTTTACTCCGCGCCTGACGGCGCGGAAGGGGTGAGCTTGACCTGCGTTTCGCCGCGCGAGGTCAACCGCATGAGGCCGTCGCAAGGTTTGGGTGATCGCGCTTCGTTTGAGAACTGGCGCAACGGAACTGGCGGGGCGGTCCGGCGTAAGGGCCCGTATCGCCAGGCGCGGAATGTTTGAAGGGGCTTAAGGGTCAAGATGAACTCCTGGATTTTAGTCTATTCCTGCCCGGATGTTCCGGGCATTCAGTCAGCGGTTTCCACCTATCTCTATGAGCGCAACGGCTTCATTGAAGAAAGCACGGCCTATAGCGATCCTGAGATCGGGCGCTTCTTTTCCCGCGTTGTTTTCCGGCCGGATTGCGAAAACGACTTCGACAGTGATGCGTTTGAAGCGGGGTTTCTCGACATTGCAGAGCGCTTCGGCATGCAGTGGACATTGTCGCGCGCCGATGCGCGGCCGGCTACGGTGATCGCCGTATCAAAATTCGGTCACTGCCTGAACGACCTTTTGCATCGCTGGAAAAACGGATCGCTGCCAATCGATATCAAGGCGATCATCTCAAACCATGAAGCGATGCGTGAACTCGCCGAGTGGTATGGAATTCCCTATCATTGCATTCTGGTTTCGAAGCAGACGAAACTTGAAAGCGAAGCAAGCTTTTATCAGAAGATTGAGAGCTATAACGCCGATCTCGTGATTCTGGCGCGCTATATGCAGATTCTGTCGGATGGGCTCGCGGCCAAGCTCTCCGGCCGTTGCATCAATATCCACCATTCTTTCTTGCCGAGTTTTAAAGGCGCCAAGCCCTATCATCAGGCACATCGGCGCGGCGTCAAGCTGATTGGCGCGACCGCGCATTACGTGACCTCCGATTTGGACGAAGGGCCGGTTATCGAGCAGGATGTCGAGCGCGTCGATCACTCCATGACCGCCGACCAACTCGTCGAGATCGGCAGCACGATTGAAGCGCGGGTGCTTTCCAGGGCAGTTAAATGGCATGCGGAAAGACGCGTCATCCTGAACAAGAACAAGACGATCGTCTTCAAATAGCGCTGGACGAACCGATGTCTGCAAAAATTATTGATGGCGCGCAATTGGCTATGGACATTCGTCGCGACCTTTCCCGGCGGGTCGAAAGTCTGGAGGCGGCGTCTGGCGTCACGCCGGGGCTAGCGGTTGTGCTCGTGGGCGACGATCCGGCGTCACGGGTCTATGTCGCGAATAAAACGCGCGCGTGCAAGGCGGTCGGGATCCGCTCGGTGCTGCATAGGCTGGATGCGGATGTAGAGCAGGACTCCATCATCGCGATCATCAAGGCGTTGAACGAGGATCCATCTGTTCACGGCATTCTTGTTCAGCTTCCCTTGCCACCGTGGATTCAATCCCGCCCGGTGCTGGAGGCGATTTCCGTCGAAAAGGATGTCGACGGATTTCATCTCTATAATGTCGGCGGCCTTGTTCTTGGCGATGCTATTTTTTCGCCATGCACGCCTTATGGCGTTGTGAAACTGCTGGAAAGTGTGGGCATATCGGTTGATGGCCAGAATGTAGTGATTGTCGGCGCCAGCAATATCGTCGGCAAGCCAATGGCCCATATGCTCATGACGCGCGATGCGACGGTCGCGATTTGTCACGCCAAGACACGCGACTTGGCGCAGTTTACGATTCTCGCGGACATTCTGGTTGTCGCCGCGGGCGTACCCAATCTTATCCTGCCCCAAATGGTCAAGACCGGGGCCGTTGTGATTGATGTCGGCATCAACCGCATGGCGGACGGTCGGCTGGTCGGGGATGTTGATTTCGAAGCGCTCGTTAAAAAGGCATCTTACATTACGCCGGTTCCGGGCGGAGTGGGGCCGATGACAGTGACCATGCTGCTGGAAAACACCTATCTGTCCGCCCTGCGCAGCCAGGGGGCTTTGGTGAACCGGGCAGGCAATGCGGCGTCGGGCGATGAGGCTTTTTATGCAAGCGGGCGTTAAGCCAATGCTGACGGTTTCAGAATGCGCGCCCGCAAAGGGTTCGGCGATAAACAGGCATCCAGTGAAAAAGGGGACATCATGAAAATTCTCGTGCCGGTCAAGCGCGTGATCGATTACAATGTGAAAGTGCGCGTGAGGTCCGATGAAACCGGCGTTGACCTCGCCAATGTCAAAATGTCGATGAACCCCTTTGACGAGATCGCGACGGAAGAAGCGATCCGATTGAAGGAAGTCGGTATAGCGACGGAAGTCGTCGTCGTCTCTATCGGTCCGGAAAAAGCGCAGGACCAGATTCGCCAGTCTCTTGCGATGGGTGCAGATCGCGGACTCCTCATCAAAACGGATGAAATGGTTGAGCCGCTCGCCGTCGCGAAACTCCTGAAAGCGGTTGTCGAAGAAGAAAAACCGGACCTGGTCATTCTCGGCAAACAGGCGATTGACGACGATTCAAACCAGACTGGCCAGATGCTGGCGGCGCTGTTGGGCTGGGGGCAGGGAACCTTCGCCTCAAAACTCGAAAAGGACGGCGACGCCTTGAAGGTCACGCGCGAGATCGATGGCGGTCTGCAGACAATCGCCTTGAAGCTGCCGGCGATCGTGACCACCGATCTCAGATTGAACGAGCCGCGTTACGCGACCTTGCCGAACATCATGAAGGCGAAGAAAAAGCCGCTCGAGATTAAAGCGGTCGACGCTTACGGCGTCGATATTGCGCCGCGGCTCGAGATTTTGAAAGTGACCGAACCGCCGACGCGCCAGGCCGGGGTGAAAGTCGACACGGTCGCGGACCTCATTGGCAAACTGAAAAATGAAGTGGGGGTGCTCTAACATGGCTGTTCTTGTTATTGGAGACGTTCGGGGCGGCGCCCTCGATGGTGCGACATTGAAATCAGTCACCGCCGCCAAGGCAATTGATGCGGATGTGGACATATTGATCGCAGGCGAAGGAGTTGACGCTGCGGCGGCGTCGGCGAGCGACATTGTCGGCGTGCGCAAGGTGCTGCGCGTCGATGACGGCGTCTACGACAACAATCTGGCCGAGCCGCTTGCGGATCTCATTGTCGCGCTTGCCGGCGACTATGCCGCAATCGTTAAATCCGCGACGAGTGTGGGCAAGAACGTGTTGCCCCGAGTCGCCGCGTTGCTGGATGTCATGCAGGTGTCGGAAGTCACTGAAATCCTGGCGGCGGACACCTTTGTGCGTCCGACTTATGCGGGGAACGCGATGCAGACGGTGAAATCGAATGACCGGGTGAAAGTAATCACCGTGCGTGTGTCATCCTTTGATGCGGCACAGTTGGGCGGATCCGCGCCGACTGAAGCGATTGACGCCAGGGGAAATCCGGAACTTTCGTGCTTTGTCGGCGAAGAGTTGACAAATTCCGAGCGTCCGGAACTGACAGGCGCGAAGATAGTCATCTCCGGCGGGCGCTCGCTGGGTTCATCTGAGAATTTCATGGAACTCATCTTCCCGCTTGCCGATAAGCTCGGCGCAGCTGTCGGCGCCAGTCGTGCCGCGGTGGATGCGGGCTATGTGCCGAATGATTATCAGGTCGGTCAGACTGGCAAGGTCGTAGCGCCGGAGCTGTATATTGCAGTCGGGATTTCCGGCGCGATCCAGCACCTAGCGGGGATGAAAGATTCAAAAGTCATTGTGGCGATCAATTCGGACGAAGAGGCGCCGATCTTCCACGTCGCCGATTACGGCCTTGTCGCTGACCTCTTCGAAGCGTTGCCGGAGCTCAATGACGCACTATGTTAAACCGTGACCCGACCCATTTGATACAGCCTTTTTACTACCCTCATGCGGCTGCATTCAAAGGAGTCGAGTCAATTTTGGACGAGAGCCAGCAGCAAAAGGTTTAGTGAGGAGAGGGGATTATGGCGGCTAGCGGCGGCGCAGGCTTGGCAAACAGGGCGGTTATTGTCGGCGCCGGCGAGGCGGGCGCGCAAGGGGCGATCTCTCTTCGCCAGGCGGGCTTTAAGGGCGAAATCATCATGTTGGGCGCGGAGACGGCGCCGCCTTATCAGCGTCCGCCCTTGTCGAAGGCCTATCTTAAAGGCGAGCTTACACAAGAGCGGCTTTATCTCCGGCCGGCCGCTTTTTACGAAAAGCAGGATATCACCCTGCGCCTCGGCGAGAGGGCGCGCCATATTGATCGCGCCGGCCAGAAGGTGGTCACTGAAAAAGAAGAGGCGATTTCTAACGACAGGCTCTTGCTCGCCACTGGGGCGCCGCCGCGTCATCTCCATGCGCCTGCGCCGATCTCAACGGCATCTACTATCTACGCACGCTTTCGGACTCGGACGCCTTGCGGGCGATCCTCACCTGCGAAGGATGCGTCGTGATTGTCGGCGCCGGTTATATTGGTCTTGAGGTGGCGGCGGTCGCGCGGCAGGCGGGCCGCGACGTTACGGTTCTTGAAATGGCTGACCGCGTGCTGTCGCGGGTCGCGAGCGAACCGTTGTCGGAATTTTATCAAAAAACGCATCGCGACGCCGGCGTTGATCTGCGTCTTGGAGCGACGCTGAAAAGCTTTATCGGCGAGGACGGCAAGCTGAAAAAAGTGGAACTCGCCGACGGCGAAACGATCGATTGCGCCGCCGCATTGGTCGGCATCGGCGCCGCGCCGGAAGTGGAGATCGCCGCGGAAGCGGGACTTGAAATCGCCAATGGCATAGTCGTCGACGAGCATGCGCGTACAAGCGATGAAAATATCTGGGCCGCGGGCGACTGCACCAATTTCCCGTCGCCGCGTTATGGGCGGCGTTTGCGACTCGAATCCGTGCCGAACGCCATGGAACAGGCCAAAGTTGCAGCGGCGAATATGGCGGGCGGCGCCGAGATTTATGATGCGCTCCCCTGGTTCTGGTCGGATCAGTATGACGTGAAGCTTCAGACGGCCGGGCTGATGGAAGGCTATGACGAACTGGTCATTCGCGGATCGCCCGAGCAGAAGAAATTTGCGGTCTGGTATCTGAAAGACGGGAAGGCGATCGCTGTCGACGCCGTCAATGACGCTATCTCGTTCGCCATGGGCAAGAAGCTGATTATGGCGGAAACGCCGCTAGACCCGGCTCAGCTTGCCGATGTGAGCGTCAATCTGAAAGAACTCGTCTGAAGTTTCGGTGTCCTGCATGGGCCGGTTAGTCTCAGGCTTGTCCAATCCTGTATTGGCGAACTCCATGACATCTTGCTCCAAGTTCCCTGTTTTGAGAATTCCCTTCGCTGTTCGACTGATAAATTTCCCTGTTCCGCCGACTAGGGAATTCGCCCGTATCATGCTGAAACTACGGAACGATTTACGGCTGGATTTGCTGATATCGCGCTTGAAACGCAGAATTTCCCTGAAAATTCCCTGAAAGCAGGGAATTCGCGCGCAAAAGCAGGTTCGCTCAGGACTGCGCAGCCCACCATTCAGTCCTGCATTTCACGACGACCAACGGATTACTGCCCAAGGGCCCGCCGTTCTGCGGGAATACCTAAGTCGCCTTCATCTCCAAATCGTCTCTTCATTGAGCGCAGGAGGGATATTTGGCGAAAGTCTCCAAAGCCGGTTTGCGGCGACCAACTGAAAGGCCTTTGAAGCATCGTTGATGGTTGATGCTGTGATGGAGGTTGCGAGCGTGATATTCGCGAAGCCACGCCACGCACTATGCGCAGGCCAGAAACTCCAAGTTGACTTATTGCTGTTGATCGAAGCCGAGTAGCCTGCGTTGTTCGGCCCAGCTGGGCGGGAGCCGGGAAAGGCGCTTTAACGCCTCCGCGTTGATTTCGATCGGCGCCGCGCCATCAAGCAAGGCTTCGACAATGTCCGGCGCCAGAAACGCCAGGCGGATGGTTTTGCTCACCGTGCTTTGATCACAATTATCAGCTCGGACGATGTTCGCGAGCGTTGCATTCGGGTCGTCAAACCATGCCTTCCGCCATTGATGAGCGCTAGCGAGCAGCCTCTCGATCGCTGGATCCGGGCTGTGTTTGTGTTCAATATCGCCAAGCAAGAAACGACGCTCCCGTCCGCAATGGCGAATGCTCGCGCGCTCGGTGATGGTGCAGGTAGGGTGAAAATGATCTTGTAGATCAGCTTCTTGAAGAAGCTGAGTGACGTCTAAAGAGATAGCGAGCGTATCTTCGGTGATCTCGACGCGCCGGATGACCGTCGCCCAGCGCGTCATGCCGGAGGCCGGATGTTCGTGCGATGCATCTTCCGAACGGTTTTCGAGAGCATTTTGAACATGCTGCAACACCGCAAGCGGGGCATCGGCTTTTGCGAGATTGAGCGCCGCCGACTTCGGGTTTTCAATCCAGCGGTCTAACGCCGTCACAACTGACCGCTCTATATCATCAGCCTTGAGCGTGAGTCGTTTGCCATTCGCCGGTGATGCATTCGCATGACTGATATAATAGCGGTAACGCTTGCCGCCTTTTGAAGCATGGCTTGGCGTCAAGCGATCGCCATTGGCGAATAATTTACCGGCGAGGAGGCTGGTTGGCGTTCTTTTGGGTCCCGACCACTGTGTGTTGGACTTTCGTTTCGCTTGAACCTTGTCCCAGAGGTCTCGCGTGACAATTGCCTGATGCTCACCGGGGTGGAGGTCTTCGCCCTGGCGCATCAGCCCTGCGTAAATCGGATTGGCGAGGATGTGATAGAGCGGCCCTCGCGACAGCGGCTTGCCGCCTTTGCCGTTGGCTCGCTGCTTCGTGGTCCAGCCTTTGTCTTTTGCAAACGCAATGATTGCTCGTACATCGCCAGTTTCCAGATAACGATCATAGATGCTGCGCACGATCGCTGCTTCCGCCTCATTCACCACCAGTCTCTTGTCGATATTGTCATAGCCCAGCGGCGGGTTACCGCCGGTCCATAGCCCTTTGCGCCGGGAAGCGGCGATCTTGTCCCTGATCCGCTCTGCGTTGACCTCCCGTTCGAACTGCGCGAAGGAGAGGAGAACATTAAGGGTCAGGCGGCCCATGGACGATGAGGTGTTGAAC
Source organism: Alphaproteobacteria bacterium (assembly GCA_030428745.1). Lineage (GTDB taxonomy): Bacteria > Pseudomonadota > Alphaproteobacteria > Caulobacterales > Parvularculaceae > Hyphococcus. The sequence goes on along the minus strand of JAUIEG010000023.1, from coordinate 1,102 downwards.
TGCTGTGTCACCGACACAAACGACACGTCATTGGCGTCAAACCGCTTCACCAGTTTGGCGAAGTCGGCAAGTGATCGGGTGAGACGGTCCACCTTGTAGACGACGATAAGATCGATGCGCCCGGCGTCGATCTCGGCAAGCAGCGCCTTGAGGGCAGGGCGGTCCATATTGCCGGCCCCGCCATTCGCGCACCAGGCGACCGCCGGGCTGCATGGAGTTGCGCGGCGCCGAGGTCTTGGCCTTGGAAGCTTTATCGCGGGTCGTAACCCCAGAGCTTGTCGCCAGGGCGCGTTTGCGCAGTCGGTCGACGCGCAGCCCATAGGCTTTGCGCTGGATCTCATAAGCGATGGCGAGGATCAAAAGCGTACGACCGATGCGTTTGGGCGGCGCCTGTTTGTTCTGTTTATGATAGAGCTGCTGCAGGTCGCGAAAGGGAAGATCGTCAAGCTGCGCGATCTCCGCCTCAAGTGCGCCGCCGTCGACGCGCCGGCTCATTTGCTGCTCCGGAGAAAATAACGCAGCGCACCGCTTTCCTGCCGCTCAGTGATGAGATCAAGCCCGAGCTTCTTCCGCACAGTTCCTGACAGAAACCCCCGAACCGGATGCGTCTGCCAGCCAGTAGCCTTGGTCAGCTCACTGACGCATGCGCCGTTCTTGCGGCGAAGCATCGCCAGAACAAGTTCCTTCTTTGATTTGCCTGCGGCGCTTGCGCCCTTCTTCCTCGCTACTCTTGCTTTTCCAGCCATGATCGCCTCCTCGTTGTTGCACCGCGACAAGCCCGGCGTCGTTAGACGGTCGGGCGGGAGGCGCGTAACGGGAGCGTCCGCGGCGTGAACAGCAACGCTCTTTACGAGAAGGAAGTCCAGTCAATAGCGATCATTATTGGGTTGAACGATCACGGGCAGCGGCAAATAGGCGAACAATTATGAAAAGTCCGGCTGGTTACGGGAAAATCCTCGAGTGGCATAAGAGAATTGCTTAAACCGGAGATACTGTCAGCTTGGCGCGCAAAACCGGACATTGGAACTCCATATTCGACGCCAGCAAACATGGCGCCGCCGGACCATCCAGCGTGGGCTGACCTAAGATAAGCCAATCCGGG
>JAUIEG010000656.1 GCA_030428745.1 Alphaproteobacteria bacterium | reverse complement strand
TGAAGAAGAGCACGATCACGCGGTCGACCAGAAAGGCACGTTCAAGATCGCCGTCAAAGCCATCAAGGCGGCGCAGGACAAAGGCTTTCAGGTCAATGTCAACGCAACCATCTTCGACAACATGACAGCAAAGCAGGTCGCCGATTATCTCGATTTCGCCACCGATCTCGGCGTCGGCATTTCAATCTCGCCGGGCTACGCCTATGAGCGCGCCGAAGACAAGGAACATTTCCTGTCGCGCGAGAAGACCAAGAACCTCTTCCGCGACATCTTCAAGATCGGCAAGGATCGCGGGCGCAAGTGGAACCTGTCTCACTCCTCGCTCTTCCTCAACTTCCTCGCCGGCAATGAAGAATATATGTGCACGCCCTGGGGCTCGCCGACGCGCAATGTCTTCGGCTGGCAAAAGCCCTGTTACCTTCTCGGCGAAGGATATGTTTCCAGCTTTAAAGAGCTGATGGAGACGACCGAGTGGGACAGCTACGGCACCGGCAAATATGAGAAATGCTCAAACTGCATGGCCCATTGCGGTTACGAGCCGACGGCGGCCATGGACGCGGTGAAGAACCCGTTCAAAATGTTCAAAATCCCCGACATGTTCAAAATCCCGACGGAAGGCCCCATGGCGCCGGAGCTCGATCTCTCGAACGCCCGTCCCGCCGAGGACGTGCACGAAAAGCTCGTGGAAACCGAGATGTCAAAGATCGAAGCAGAGAAAAAGGCGGGCAAAGAGCGGGCCGAGGCTGCGGCGTAAGCTCTTTGTCGCGGCGGCGCTGTCCTGCCCGAGCTTCATCAATTCAGGAAACTGTTTGGGGTCGCGCATGGCCGCGCCCAACGTCGACCACACGCGCGTAGAGCCGTCCGGCGCGACGGCCGATAGCGCCGCTTTCGGCAAGGCTCGATCCGCCGGGTCGGCGATGGCGCGAATGGCGATGAAGGGCGCGCCTGCGTGCGCCGCCGCCCGCGCCGCGCCATGGCTTTCCATATCGACCGCCGCTGCGCCGTGGTTGTGAAACAGCGCAGCCTTCTTCGCGGCGCTGTCGATGATTTCATCCGCGCCAAAAAGCTTCGCGACAAGATACCCACTCCGACCATCCCGGCGAAGGCCGGGATGATCGGAATTAATGACGCTCAGGAGATAAGTATCGGCGCCATAGACCGATCCGTCATCGGCGATGATGGTCTCCCCGATGATGAGGTCGCCGGGCTTCAGCGCCGGATCGAGCCCGCCGGAAACGCCCACGGAAATGATCGCGCTTGCGCCGTCATTGCAGAACTGGCGCGCAATCTCTTCCGCCCGCGCAGCATTAGCGCCGGAAACCCCGATGCGGATTCTCGATACATCAACGCTCACTGAGACCGCTTCCGCTTCGGATTTCAGGCCGCAAATAACGCCGATGAAATTTTTCTGCACATTCATGTCAAACGGTTCCGTCATTCCGGCGAAAACCGGAATCCACATAGTGCATATTCTGGATCGCGGCTTTCGCCGGGATGACCGTGGACAGTACAATTATCACGACAAATTAAGCGAGTTTATCGCCAAATCCGCCGCCCTGTCGCCCGACCGGATCGAACCTTCAATCGTCGCAGGCACGCCCGTGTCCGTATGATCCCCGGCTAGGAAAAGATTGCGCCACTGGGTTTCGGCTTTGAGGCGTTTGCGCGCGCCTTCGGGAGATTGGTCAGGCGTTGCGCGTTTCTCGCGGATGACGCGCACGCGCTCATACTCCGTGTCGCCAAGATCAAGCGCAATTTGCGTCTCGCGCCAGATTTTCGAGACCACATCGTCATTGGGGAGATCGTCCGTGCCGATGGCGTTGGATGCAGAGGTCGTAAGGCTGATCACGTCATCGCGCACAAACGCCCACTGCCCATCCGAGCCGATCATGCCGATGAACGGCCCCTCGCCCAGCGCATCTTTCGGGACCGGTTTGCCGAGCCGGTAATGAATGTTCAAAATGCTGGCGTCGTCATCGGGCGGATCGATATCGGGCAGCAGGTCTTTCAACCGCGTCGGCGGGATGGCGAAGATCACCTTGTCGCCTTCTTCCAAGGTCACGGTCTCGTCGGCAAAGTTGAGGGTTGTCACTTCGCCGCCCTCCATCCAGACGCTCCGCACCCGCGCGCCTAGACGCACGACCCCGCCATGGGACTCGATGAATTTAACTGCCGGATCAATGAAAGCGTGACCAAGTCCCGTCTTCGCCGTCAGCGGGATTGACGCC
>JAUIEG010000655.1 GCA_030428745.1 Alphaproteobacteria bacterium | reverse complement strand
ACCTGTGCGCTGCGCGCCGCGCTTGCCTCTGTCCGCCCGGCGCTTATGCTCACGCCCATGGAGGATCCTATGGCCTTGAAACTTATACATTTTCCCATGACCCGGAGCCTGCGCGTGGCTTGGGCGCTTTACGAACTTGGGCTGGACGCCGAGATCGAAACACGGGTTTTTGATCGCGCGAAACTGAAAGAGCCGGACTATCTGAAGCTAAATCCGCTCGGCAAGACGCCGGTGTTTTTCGACGACGGAAAACGCATGATCGAATCCGTCGCGATCATTGAATATCTCGCCAACAAACACGCCAAAGGCGCGCTCAGCCGGAATGCTTCGCATACAGATTATGCCGATTATCTTCAATGGATGGAGTTCGGCGAGGCCGGCATGGGCGGATATGTGAGCCAGCTCTTGGGTCACTCCATGCTGTTGCCCGAAGAGTTCCGGATTGAGTCCATGCGCATCTGGGCGGAGGGGGAGACGAAAAACTGTCTCGACTACCTCGATAGCAATCTTCAGGGCGATGGCTATTTACTGGGTGAATTTTCGCTCGCGGATATTTCCGTCGGCTATATTCTTTTCCTCGTCAAAATTTCGCGCAATGGAAAATTGATGGGGGAAAAGACAACGGCCTATTTTGCGCGGCTCACCGAGCGCGATGCCTGGAAGCGCGCTTCGGCCCTCAAGCCGTAAGCGTGTAGCGCGAAATGAAAACAGCCGCGGGCCTTACGGCGCCGCGGCGTTCTCTCTCTCCCCCGGGTCTCCCCCGAATAGTCGGGCGGCCGCCGTCTTGATGACGGCTCTCCCACTGGCCAGCCTCGAGAGAGGATATGGCCCCTTTTCAAGTCGCGTGATTGTATAAATTGGCCATGGACGCCTTCGGACGCCGCGCTTGGGCGTAGTCAGACGAAAAACAAAAACATAGACATCTATATAATAGACGGCTATATATCTGTGGGGGAGGAGAAACCCATGGTGACAAGGCGAGCGATTTTGTGGAGCGGCGCCGGCGCTGTTGTCCTGACCGGCGCGGGACTTGCGCCCCTGCTTCACTCCGATTTGTCAAAAGCCCGGGCGCCCTGGCGGGTGGCGGGAACGGGGTTCGGCGACAAGCGCCTCGACGCCCTTTCCTATGCGGTGCTCGCCCCGAACCCGCACAACCGCCAGCCCTGGCTCATTCGCCTCGATGGCGATGACGCGCTTACCCTTTATTGCGACCCCGAACGCCTGTTGCGGGACACAGACCCGCAGGACCGCCAGATTGTCATCGGTCTAGGCGCCTTTCTGGAACTCATGCGTCAGGCGTCGGCGCAACAGGGCTATGCGCTCGAGACGGATTTCTTCCCTGAAGGCGAGCCTTATCCCCGGCTTGACGGCCGGCCAATCGCAACGGTTCGTTTTGTTGAAGACCCCCCCGAAAAAGACCCGCTTTTCGCGCATGTTCTCGCCCGCCGGACCTCGCGTACGCGCTTCGATCAGGCGCGACCTGTGACGGCGGAAACCCTGAATGCGCTCGATCAGGCGCTAAGGCCGGATGACGGCGAATTCGAATGGGTGAACGATGCGGAAAACATCACCGCGCTGAAAGCCATCTGCCGCGAGGCCTGGCGCATAGAAGTGGAGACGGCGGCGACGCGCCATGAATCGGTGATACTGACGCGCATCGGCGATGATGAAATAAACGCCGACCCCGATGGCATTTCGCTGTCTGGTCCGGCGATGGAGGCGGCGCGATTAATCGGCATGCTGACAAGAGAAAAAATGGATGAAGTCGGTTCGATCGCCTATCAGTCCACGATTGATTTTTATAACGGCAATATAGACACATCGATGGCGTTCGGCTGGCTATCAACGGCAGGTAATTCCCGTACGAATCAGTTGCGCGCCGGGGCCGGCTGGGTGCGGTTGCAACTGGCGGCGACGGGGCTCGGCCTCGCCATGCAGCCCTTCAGCCAGGCGCTGCAGGAATTTCCGGAGATGGCGGAAATTTACGAAGAAATTCATGACTTTACGGGCGTCGAGACGCCGCGGACAGCGCTGGCCGGACGGCTTCAGGGGCTGTTCCGATTCGGCTACGCCAAACCCGGCCCCGCGGCTCCGCGCTGGCCGCTGGAAACGAGGCTAATCGCCGCCGATGCATGACGATAATGGAAAGGCGCCGGGCGCTGGCGCGGATGCGGGCCTGCCCGGAGATCCAATTCTCTTCAAAGTACTGACCGAAATCTCGATCATCTCG
>JAUIEG010000654.1 GCA_030428745.1 Alphaproteobacteria bacterium | reverse complement strand
GCGGCTCTCGCCAACCTGGTCAGGTCCGGAAGGAAGCAGCCACAACGAGTTTTTGCTGCGGGTCGTTTCAGTCTTCCACCCTCATTTTCCGTCATTTCAGCGTTTTCACGGCTTTCATCGCCCGGTTCTGGTCCTGCGCTCGGCCAGTCGCCTTGACCGTTGAAAAAGGACGGTTGAGAAGCGCGGCCCGCCCAGCCATATTCGCTGGCGGGGGCATGGTTGGAGTGTGATGGCGGATCAGCAAGCAGGGACCGGGAAAAGCGGCGGCGCCTATCAGGTGCTGGCCCGCAAATACCGTCCGCAGAATTTCGATGATCTGATCGGCCACGGGCCCATGGTGAAGACGCTGAAAAACGCCTTCGCCGCAAACCGTATCGCCCACGCCTATATCCTGACCGGCGTGCGCGGGGTGGGGAAAACGACGACCGCCCGCATTCTCGCCCGGGCGCTGAACTATGTGGGCCCCAATGGCGAGGACAATGGCCCCCAGATCGACATGGCCGAAGAGGGGCTTCACTGCCGCGCCATCGCCGAAAGCCGCCACCCCGATGTGATGGAGATGGACGCCGCCTCACGCACCGGCGTGGGCGACATTCGCGAATTGATCGAGGGCGTCAGATACGCCCCGGTTGAGGCGCGCTACAAAGTCTACATCATCGACGAGATTCACATGTTGTCGACAGCGGCGTTCAACGCGCTGTTGAAGACGCTGGAAGAACCGCCCCCCCATGTGAAGTTCATCTTCGCGACGACGGAGATCAGAAAGCTGCCCGTGACGGTTCTGTCGCGCTGCCAGCGTTTCGATTTGCGCCGCATCGATCCGGAAGTCCTGACGGATCACTTGGCGAGCATCGCCGAAAAAGAGAACGTCAAGGTTGACCGCGACGGCTTGTGGATGATCGCCCGCGCCGCCGAAGGCTCTGTACGTGACGGGCTGTCCATTCTCGATCAGGCGATTGTTCAGCATACGGCGCAAGGCGGGGAAGCCGTGAGCGCGGATATGATCCGCGACATGCTGGGGCTTGCAGACCGCTCATCGGTTTGGGCGCTGCTTGAGGCCGCCATGAAAGGGGACGCAAAGACAGCGCTGGAGAATTTCCGCTCGCAATATGATAGCGGCGCCGAGCCTGCACAGATCCTGCGTGACCTTCTCGACCTCACGCATTTGCTGACGCGGATCAAGGCGGCGGGGCCTGATGCGGCGACGCACGGCCCCGCGGGCGAAGCGGATGCTGAGCGTGCAAAGACTATGGCCACGGGTCTTGAAATGAATGCGCTGACCCGCGTCTGGTCGCTCCTGATGAAGGGCCTCACCGAAACCCAGATGGCGCCCGATGCGGCGGCTTCCGGGGAGATGGCGCTCATTCGTCTGTGCTTTGCCGCGGACCTGCCGACGCCGGACGAGGCGCTCAAAGCCTTAAAAAAAAACAATAGCGGCGACCGAAATAACGTAAGCGCCGCGCCGTCAACACAGACGGCGCCTGTCACCGCAGCGGCGCCCCAATCCGGTCGCGCGTCCGGCGATGCGCTCTATGATCCGCCTTCAGGCGAAAAGGCGGATCAACATCAAGATGCGGAAGTGATTGAAATCCGCCCGCCCATGTCCCAGCGCCCAAAGGATGGGGCTCCTTGGGTTCGTTCCTTTGACGATGTGGTCAAACTCGCGGGCCGGATGCGCGACGCCAAGCTCCGCACCGAACTTGAATCCTACGTGCATCTCGTCTCGTTCAGGGAGGGTAGCATTGAACTGCGCCTCCATGACGATGCGCCCGCAGACCTCGCGAACCGGTTGACCCTGCGTCTGAAAGAATGGACCCGCCGGGCGTGGATTATTTCCGTCACGTCGGAGCATGAGGGCGAGGAGACCGTGCGCGACGCCCGCACGCGCGAGGTGATGGCGCACCCCATGGTGCAAAAGGCGCTGGAAATATTTCCCGACGCAAAGGTGACGGCGATCCGCGAGGCGGACGCCATCCCCGCGCCGGAACCCGAAAGTGACGAAGAAGACGCGCCCGTCGATCCCGACGATGACGCGGTGGCGGAAGCCGCGGCTCAAAATCTGGGCGGGCAGCGCAAAGAGACAGGAAAAGTGTAATGGACTTGAACGAGATTATGAAACAGGCCGGCCAGATGCAGGCCAAGATGAAAGAGATGCAGGAACAGCTCGCCGACATCGAAGCGACGGGCGAGGCTGGCGCCGGCATGGTGAAAGTCGTGCTGAACGGCAAGGGCTATG
>JAUIEG010000653.1 GCA_030428745.1 Alphaproteobacteria bacterium | reverse complement strand
CAATCAACCCGGCAGCCTTCGACATTTGGGTCAGCCGTGTCTCAAGCTCGCTCTGGTCCAGATAGAGAAGGCCGTTCTCCCGGAAAAACGGATCAGAAGCAGGCGCGAAAACGGCGGTGAAATTTTTCTGGTCAGCGAGAAGCTTGGCGCGCAGCTCGCCGGCATAGGCATCCGCCTCATCGAGCGTCGGCGCGCGTACGATGATGACCACATCGTTCTTGATTTGGGGGAAGGCGTCGCGTAATTCCGCTGCGCGCTCCTGAAACGGGAGCTCGGGGTCCAGCATGGCGCTGGTGTCGGTGTTCACCTTTAGGTGCGTCGCCGCGTAATAGCCGGCAAGCCCGCCCATGACCAGGATCGCGGCCGCCAAGGGCGCCCCGGCGCGGCGCGCGGTTTCGGCCCACGCCGCCAGCAGTTTTTCAATGAATGTCAGCATTCGCCTCTGAGAATATCCCCTTTTGGGGCAACTATAGGCCGCTTCGAGGCGAGGGGAAACGGTGAACAACCATTCCCAAGGGCCTGCTCTTGCGGGGATTTGCAAGGATCGCTAGTGCTCTCGGCCATGGCAGACACCTATAACTATAAAGCCGATCTCGCCTTTCTCGACGACAAGCGCGCGTCCATGACCGAAACCTTGCGCGCCTGGTGCGCGATCAATTCGGGGAGCGCCAATCTTGCGGGGCTGAAAGCCATGCGCGAGGCGCTGGCCGCCGCATTTTCAGACCTAGGCGTGGAGGCGGAAACCGTTCCCTCGCGCCCGCACCGCATCGTGACCCAAGAAGGTGAGGCGGTGGAGCAGCCGGTCGGCGACATGCTGCGCCTCGTGAAGCGGCCCCAGGCGCCGGTTCGGGTGCTGCTTGCCGGTCACATGGACACGGTGTTCGGCGCCGACCATCCGTTTCAAGGCGAAAAGTTTCTGGATGACGACACGCTGAATGCACCGGGCGCGGCCGATATGAAGGGCGGGCTTCTCGTTATGCTGAACGCGCTTCTGGCGATTGAGCATTCACCGCTCGCCGAGCGCGTCGGATACGAAGTCCTGATCAATGCGGATGAAGAGATTGGATCTATCGGGTCGGCGCATATGCTGACCGAAGCGGCCAGCCGCGCGCAGTTCGCCTGTGTTTATGAGCCGGCGCTGGCGGACGGAACTCTCGCCGGCGCGCGCAAGGGCAGCGGCAATTTCGCAGCCGTCATTCGCGGCAAGAGCGCCCATGCCGGCCGCGAGCATCACCTTGGCCGCAACGCCCTCGCGGCGGCGGCGGATTTCATTTCCGGCATCGACAAGCTGTCCGGCAAGCGTGAAGGGCTGACCGTCAATGTCGCCCGCGTCGATGGCGGCGGACCGAACAATGTTGTGCCTGATCTTGCGGTCGTGCGGTTCAATGTGCGCCTTGAACAGCCGCAAGATTCCGACTGGTTATTGGAACAGGCGCAGGCGCTGATCGCAGATATCGACGGGCGCGACGGATATTCGGCGGCGCTCGAAGGCGGCTTTACACGCCCGCCCAAGCCGATGACGCCGCAACTGAAGGCGTTTTTCCTGTCCTTGCGTGCCGCCGGAGAAGAGCTTGGCGTCAATATCGACTGGGTTCCCACCGGTGGGTGCTGTGACGGCAACAATATCGCCGCCGCGGGCATTCCGGTGATCGACACGCTGGGCGTGCGCGGCGCCAATATTCATTCGGCGCAGGAATTTTGTAAGCTCGACAGTCTTGTGGAGCGCGCCAAGCTTTCCACCCTGCTTCTTTTAAAGATCGCCGCCGGTGAAATTCCCAATCCCGGCGAATTCGTGAACACGGAGAAACAATAATGTCGCTCGCCTTTATGCGCCCGGTGCGGCGCGAGGATTTCGATGCGATTTTGGAGCTCGCCAAGCAGTCCGGCGGCGGCATGACCAATTTGCCATCCGAACCTGAAGCGTTGCGGCCCCGCATCGAATTCGCTGCGGACAGTTTTGCGTCGAATCCGAGCGGGCCCGATGGCGAAGTCTACACCATGATCCTGGAGGAAAACGGTAAAGTGATGGGGCTGTCCGCCGTCTTTTCAGCGGTAGGTCTCGAAAACGGTTTCGTCAATTATCGCATCAACAAGACCGTTCATGCGTCGAAACAATTGAAGAAACGGATTGAGCGGCGCCTCCTGGTGCCAACCCATGACTTCACCGGCGCCTCGGAAGTGGGGTCGCTGTTTCTTTCGCCCGAAGCGCGAGGCGGCGGCTTTGGAAAGTTTCTCGCCAAGG
>JAUIEG010000652.1 GCA_030428745.1 Alphaproteobacteria bacterium | reverse complement strand
CGCCGACTGGACCCCGCACCGCCCCGACCGCCCGCAGAAATCGAGCCGGTCAAAGCCGCTTAAGGTGGTTTCCGATTACGAGCCCGCGGGCGACCAGCCGACGGCCATCAAGGAGCTGTCCGAAGGCGTCAAAACCGGCGAATGGGACCAGGTCCTGCTCGGCGCGACGGGCACGGGCAAGACCTTCACCATGGCGAAGATCATCGAGGCGTGTCAGCGCCCGGCCCTGATCCTCGCGCCCAACAAGACCCTTGCGGCGCAGCTCTATGGCGAGTTCAAGGCGTTCTTCCCCGACAATGCGGTGGAATATTTCGTCTCCTACTACGACTATTACCAGCCCGAGGCATACGTTCCGCGTACGGACACTTACATCGAGAAGGAAAGCTCCATCAACGAGCAGATCGACCGTATGCGCCACGCCGCGACCCGGGCGATCCTCGAGCGCGACGACGTGATCATCGTCGCCTCGGTGTCGTGCATTTACGGCATCGGCTCGGTGGAGACCTATACGGCGATGACGTTCAGCCTGAAGGTCGGACAGGAGCTGTCGCGCAAGAAACTCCTCGCCGACCTCGTGGCCCTGCAATACAAGCGCAATGACAACGCCTTCGCCCGCGGCGCGTTCAGGGCGCGCGGCGACACCATCGAAGTCTTCCCGGCGCACTATGAAGACCGCGCCTGGCGCATCTCCATGTTCGGCGACGAGATCGAAAGCCTCACCGAATTCGATCCGCTCACGGGCCAGAAGACCGGCGAGCTTGAGGAAGTCACGCTCTACGCCAACTCCCACTATGTGACGCCGCGCCCGACCCTGCAGCAGGCGATCACCGGCATCAAGAAAGAGCTCAACGAAACCCTGCCCATCATGCGCGAGGAAGGCCGCCTCCTGGAGGCGCAGCGCCTCGACCAGCGCGTCACCTTCGACCTTGAGATGATGGCCGCCACGGGCGCCTGCGCCGGCATCGAAAACTATTCGCGCTATCTCACCGGGCGCCAGCCGGGCGAGCCGCCGCCGACCCTGTTCGAATATCTCCCGGAAAACGCGCTCATCTTCTGCGACGAAAGCCACGTCACCGTGCCGCAGATCGGCGCCATGTTCCGCGGCGACTTCAACCGCAAGCGCACCCTCGCCGAATACGGCTTCCGCCTGCCCTCCTGCATGGACAACCGGCCGCTGAAATTCGAGGAGTGGGAGAAGATGCGCCCGCAAACGGTGCATGTCTCCGCGACGCCGGGCGGCTGGGAGCTCGACCGCACCGGCGGCGTCTTCACCGAACAGGTGATCCGCCCCACGGGCCTTGTGGACCCGAAGGTGGAAATCCGCCCCGTTACCGGCGACAAGGCGAACCAGGTCGACGACGTCATCGCCGAGTGCAAGGCGGTCGCGAAAAAGGGCGGGCGCGTGCTCGTCACCACGCTGACCAAGCGCATGGCCGAAGACCTCACCGAATATATGCATGAACAGGGCGTGCGCGTGCGCTACATGCATTCCGACATCGACACCATGGAGCGGATCGAGATCATCCGCGATCTGCGCCTCGGCGCCTTTGACGTGCTGGTGGGCATCAACCTCTTGCGCGAGGGCCTCGACATTCCCGAATGTCAGCTGGTGGCGATCCTCGACGCCGACAAGGAAGGCTTTTTGCGCTCGGAAACCTCGCTGGTGCAGACCATCGGCCGCGCGGCGCGGAACGTAGACGGCCGGGTCATTCTCTATGCGGACAATATGACCGGCTCCATGGAGCGGGCGATTGGCGAAACCGACCGCCGCCGCGAAAAACAGCTCGCCCATAACAAGCTCCACGGCATCACCCCGGCCACGGTGAAGGCGAAAATCGCCGAAATCGCCCAGTCGGAGGACGAAGGCGCGAAAGCCGCCATGGGCCAGACTTTTGTGGGCCATAAACAGGTGCGCGGCGGCGGCCTCAGTGAAGAAGCCGCGGCCTTTGACGGCCCCGGCCATAATATGAAGGCCCATCTCGACGCCCTCGAAAAACAGATGCGCGAGGCGGCCTCCAACCTCGAATTCGAAACCGCCGCGCGGCTTCGCGACGAGATCAAGCGGCTGCAGGAAGTGGAGCTCGCCGTCTCCGACGACCCCCTCGCCCGTCAGAGCGACATCGAACGCAGAGTCGAAGAAAAGTCCGAAGGCCGGATCAAGAAATCAGAGGGCACGGTGAGCAATATCAGGAGTAAGCCGAGAGGGTCGAAGAAGCGGCGATAGCGCCAACAAAGTCCCTCGC
>JAUIEG010000651.1 GCA_030428745.1 Alphaproteobacteria bacterium | reverse complement strand
GACTGGCTCCAGATGCGACCGTTACGCTTTCTCCGGAACAAATTGAATGGGCAGATATAATTTTTGTTATGGAGAAAGCCCACCGGAACAAGCTTTCGAAGAAATTCAAGAAACACCTCAATGGAAAAAGGGTTATTGTGTTAGGCATTCCAGATGATTTTGAATTTATGGATGAGGGGCTAATTCGTCTTTTGAAAGCTAAAGTCCCACAGTTTTTACGATGATCCCACGCCTTTACATCAACGGCCCTTTGCATTCCGGCCTTCCCGCGCCGCTGTCGGCGGAACAGGTTCATTATTTGAAAAATGTCCTGCGCCGCGCCGAGGGTGATGAGCTGCGCCTGTTCAACGGTGAGGACGGCGAGTTCGCGGCGAAGATCGTCGAGCTGAAAAAGAAAGCCGGCGCCGCGCATGTGGGCGATAAGACCCGCGAACAGGAAGCCGAGCCCGACCTGATGCTATGCTTTGCACCGGTGAAGCGCGGGGCGCTTGAAACCATTGTGCAAAAAGCGGTGGAGGTTGGCGCCGCTCGGCTGCAACCTGTCATCACCGAACGCACGGTTGCGCCGAAGCTCAATGTCGACCGCCTGCAGGCGATTGCGACCGAGGCGGCGGAACAGTGCGGACGGTTGACGATTCCGTCCGTAGACGAACCAATAAAGTTCGCCAAAATGCTGGAGAGCTGGTCCGACGAGCGCAGGCTTTTGTTCTGTGACGAGGCGGGCGACGACGAAGAAGAGGAGTGGGGCGGCCGCCAAGGCCGCGCGCTTCCTGTGTTAGAGGCCCTAAAGAACGCCGATAGCAATTCTGATCCTTGGGCGATCCTCACCGGTCCTGAGGGCGGGTTCTCGCCAGCGGAGCGCAATGCCCTGAGAGCGAAGCGATTTGTGACCGCGGCGACGCTTGGCCCCCGCATCTTGCGCGCGGATACAGCGGCGATTGCAGCGCTTGTCCTGTGGCAGGCGGCGCTCGGTGACTGGCGTTTTAACTAATCTGCACAATAGCGTGATGGTCTTTAGGGTTGGCGTTTCGCTTCGCGCGCGATAGAGCCAAAATGAGGCAGGCGTATCAGCGCCGTAAAGAAACAGGCCGGAGAAGATCGTGACCACCGCCAGTGAGCAGACCGGCCTGTCGCCGAAGATTGAATCCCTCGACCAGTTGACGGCGCACCTCGCCAGCGGGTGCAAGCCGAAAGAGAAATGGCGCATCGGCACCGAGCACGAAAAATTCGTGTTCTGCCGCACCAGCCTCAAGCCGGTCGCCTATGAGGGCGAGGCGGGCATCCGCACAATTCTGGAAAAACTCTCGGAAGAAACCGGCTGGGACATCATCCGCGAAGGCGACACCCCTATCGGCCTGAAAGGCGAGGGCGCGAGCGTCAGCCTGGAGCCCGGCGGCCAGTTCGAGCTTTCCGGCGCGCCGCTCGAGAATGTGCACCAGACATGCGACGAGGTGCATCGCCATCTCGATGCGGTGAAAAAAGTCTGCGATCCGTTGGGTGTCGCGTTTCTGGGCATGGGCTTTGCGCCGACATGGACGCGCGCTGAAATCCCGCATATGCCGAAGGCGCGCTACAAGATCATGCGCGACTATATGCCGAAGGTCGGCGATCTCGGCCTCGACATGATGCACCGGACCTGCACGGTGCAAGTCAATCTCGACTTTGCGTCCGAAGCCGACATGGCGATGAAATTCAAGACGTCGCTGGCGCTACAGCCAATTGCGACGGCGCTGTTCGCCAATTCCGGCCTGAAGGAGGGAAAACTCTCCGGCTACGCGTCCTATCGTGCGCATATCTGGACCGATACGGACCCCGATCGCACCGGGCTTTTGAATTTCGTTTTCGACGACGGGTTCGGCTTTGAACGCTATCGCGACTACATGCTCGACGTGCCGATGTATTTCGTGCGCCGGAATAACAAGTTCATCGATGCGGCCGGGCAATCCTTCCGTGACTTCCTTGATGGGAAACTTCCCGCCTTGCCGGGTGAGCGGCCAACCATGGAGGACTGGGAGGATCATCTGTCCACGGCCTTTCCGGAAGTGCGGCTCAAAACCTTTCTTGAAATGCGCGGCGCCGATGGCGGCCCGTGGGCGCGCATCTGCGCGTTGCCGGCCTTCTGGGTCGGGTTGTTATATGACGATGATGCGCTTTCCGCCGCCTGGGACGTCGCGAAAGACTGGACGACCGAAATGCGCGAAGCGTTGCGCGAAGACGCCGCAAGAATCGGGTTGAGCGCCGAA